>JAFYRT010000014.1 GCA_017546805.1 Muribaculaceae bacterium
ATATGAACTCCTAACCGCTTGAGGTCCTTTACGTGTTTATTTCCAGATGAGCAAAGAACATTAACTTCATCAGGCTTAAGTTTGTTCTCCTTTATGATTTGTACAATGGTGCGTACATCGTTCAAGAAAATAACCACTTCATCGGAATAGACTACATTTCCATTGATTATCTTTTGTGCAAAGAAGCCCCTGTTTCTGTAATCCTGAATAATCTCCTTACAGATTCCTCTGCTGCTCTGCTTTGGCTTGTATGGTCTCATATCAAGATTTGGAAACTCTAATACAGATGGATCCCAAATAAGCTTGTAGTAACATAGAACATCTTCAAAATCCGGGAAAAAGCTGATGTAATTCTCTTCTATTGGTGTAGCAGACATATAGCATACACTCTTTACTCCACGAAGATTATGTAGGAACTCTAATTCTGTCCTGCCCTTGAATTTACTATCACTCATCAAGCATTGAAACTCATCAACAAGAACTGTGAATTGGTCTAGTATTCCCATATATTGCAACTGTTCTGCTACATAAGGATAACTATCTATGGTTACCAATATTTTAGGGATAATACGATTTTGATTGCCCCAAGGTGTAATCATAAAGCAAGAGTTAATATAATCCCGTAATCTGTCTTTTAATGTAGCTACAGCAGTTGAAGTATCTGTCTTTCTCCTGAATAGATGAGCATTAGGAAATTGCTCGGCCTTTGAATATAGAACATTATTACGAGGAGAAACGAGAATGCAAGGTTGTGAAGAATTCAAGAACAATGTTGTACCACCGCAACCTGTATTTACTTTGTTTAAAATATATTTCCCTTCTTGAGGTAGATAGTTTAATAAATCGTGCCAATCGCTAAGATATTTGAACTCTTTAGGCACATAAATTTCTTGGTAATTCATAATTATAAAATTTATTGAATGTATAGGGTACCGATACAATAAAATGCAAAAACATAATCTCTATTTATAGTATCTTCCCAAAATTTGTCAAAAAAAGATTGTAGTATATGTCGTTCACATAGGCTCCACGCCGTGTGAGTGGGGTATCTGTTGCGGTACCCTCTACAGTTGATTGTTTTTAAAATTAAAACTTTTACGATACTGTTCATTGTATGTCTCTGCATCATAGCCATTGGTGAAGTTCTCGATAACCTCTTCCTCTGTGAATGCACCTCCTCTTGTAAGTGTTATTTCATTGCTATTGTATAGCTCGTTTACAAATTCTAATCCTAGTGTATAATCAACACCAGCTTTTGCCATCTGTGTACCGAACCAATAGACTCCATCACGTCTCGCACCCTCTTTTAGGTAATCAGGATGAAATCTCTTACACCTGCTCTTAAGCATATTCATAATGCCTAAATCACTCGGTCCACCAATAGTAATAATTGGTTTTTGCCTATGAACTATGTAAGCACTATTGTTTTTATTGCGTACACATGAGATTGAATAATTGGTATCATAACGAGCATCGTAACTGAAATGATAAGGTATCGGCGATGGGTTAGTCCATACGTCTGGATCGTAACATAGGTAGTTACGCCTGGACAGGTCTTTACATTTCGGATCTGTCTTTATATATGGTGTTTGAAACTTATGCATCAGTTGTTGATACATATTGGTGTGCAAAAGTGAATTGTCATTGTCGTGTAGCACAATAGCTTTTAACCCTTTTCCACTAGGAGTTCGATATATCCACCCAACGCAAGGAGTTGCTCTTAATCTTGAATAAAGGTCTGTAAACTCCTTTTGTGATGGAAAATGGTCAAAGTCCAATGCTGTTACACTGCTGTATTCTACAATTCCGTTGTTGTAAACTCCGTTAAAACTCACTGCCGGTAGATAGTCCTCCTTTAAAGTTTGCAAATCATCTCCGTTGTAATGATACTGTAACCATTCCGTAATCTCTCGTAAGGTATAGCTATTCGAATGTTCCTTGTCATAAAGGCGAAAGGTGCCATCTCTAATGATAGACATAGCTTCTTGAACTGTGATTGTCTTCAATCCATAGGTCATCCAATTGATACGACCAAATAATGAAATCTTTGAATTCCTCATTGTTACAATATTTTTAATTCTTATACAAAATGTTTTATTCGTTACAAAAAGATTGTAACTCATCTGTAAGGAATTCAGGGTTTTCAAATCCCCCTTTTTTCATTATAGGAAAGGCCTAGAGATAAAAAATCCCACCTGCCTATAATAGGCAAGCGGGAAAGGAATAAGGGTTACAGCAGGTGCTTCATTGCAGCATCGATCTGTTCGTTGTCAAAGCTGTCAAGATAAATTTGAGTCACTCGTTCGGAGCTATGCCCCATAATCTGCGATATGATGGATGTGGCTACTCCTGCGCGTTTCATAATGGTTGCTTGCGTATGCCTAGCTACATAGGTCGTTATCGGTATGGGTATGTTTAGTTCTTCGCCTATTTGCTTCAAGTTGGTATTTACTTTTGTTATTACTTTGTGCAACCTATTTGCCTTTTGTTGGTCTGCGATGTGGGTTTTGTTGAATATTGGGAACAAATAGGGAAAAGAGCTGCTATACTTTTCCAACAGTAGTTTTGCTGGTTCTGGGATAGGTAATTTTATAAGTTTTTTTGTCTTTTGTCTCTTATATACAATCTGGTTTTCCTGTATATTTTTCACGGTTAGATTGGCTATATCTACAAAGTTAATTCCGCCTACATAGTAAGTGAATGTAAATATGTCAATGGCAAATTGCTGATATTGGTTTTTACCACGGTAGTTGATGATTTTCTCAAAATCATCTCTACTGATTGCTCGTTTGGCTGTGTTCTGTTGAAGTTTCGAAACTTTGTATAATTTGAATGGGTAATCTTCCTCTTTTGCAATCCCGGTTTCTATAGCATAGTTATATATTGCTCTTAGCGTACGAAGCCTGATTCCAATTGTATTCTCAGCCAAACCTTTTCGTCTTAAGGCCGTTTCATACCTCTTGAGCCAAAAAGAATCAATATCTGCAAAGAATAGGTCCAAATGCCCATTGTATTCTTTGAGTGAATTGTAAACTTGTTGGACTGATTTTGAATATCCGACACGCCCTTCCCTGTTCAGTTGTTGGATATACTCTAAAAAGATATCATTGACAGTCTCTGCCTTTTTCTTTTTATAGAGGGAGTCTCCTAATGTTGTTGCGGTATAATCCCTGTCGTTCGATTTAAAAGAGATTACTTTTTCCTGATACTCCTTGATTGTGCGGAGAATCATTATTTTAATTTCCTCATAATTCGGGCAAGTTGAACGGGGTTGATGTTTCTTGAAGTCCCAATGTTGCGGATTAACAGATATTCCCAATCCAACATACTTCTTTTTGCCATCCTTGCAGATACGAATCATTAAGGGCGATTCTCCATTTGCGAGTTTCTTTGACTTGTAGCAAATTACGTTAATTGTTTCCATAAGAGTTGTTTTTTGTCCCCCTTGGTTTAACTCAACAACTAAAAAAGTGCCAAAAAACAGCCTCACAGTATATTGTAGTGCATTATTCGCGGTTTAACTTTGCTCAAATTAGGTAATAGCAAAAGATGTTTAAAAACTGCTCTACAATAGCGTCAAGTGCCAATTTTTGGTTTAACTCATGGTTTAACTTTAGTATCAAAAATAGCCAAAAACACAACAAAAAAAGCAGCCACCTTTTCAGATAACTGCTTGATTTTCAAGTGGTGCCACCAGGAATCGAACCGGGGACAC
>JAFYRT010000015.1 GCA_017546805.1 Muribaculaceae bacterium
AAATAAATTTTAGGTCATATCCTTTTTGTTATTAAACAACTAAATTAAATTGACTCGCCTACGCTCGTCGATTTATAGCGGGGCATGTTAAGGACAATATCTTTGCGTGAACGACTGCCCTCATTGAGTTCCTCAAAAAAAAGACTGCAGCAAGGATATTCCCTTAAAATAAATTTTAGGTCATATCCCTACTGCAGTCTTTGCTTTTTGTTAACACAAAAAAAAGGGCAGTCGCTCACGCGATATGGCCCTTCATCAAATTTAAATTCATCACATTATGCTTATTAAAGTGCTGTTTACGCTCACGCGTAAGTTTTGAAAGTGTAGTTTGTTTGTCTGTTTGGTTTTATTTGTCTTTTATATTATAAACAACCTATTTATAAAATTGTTCGATTGTTGTATCTTTTTTCTATAATATCCCAATTTAATATCATCCAAAGTGCCGAAAGATGTTCGGCTCTAAGATTTTGGTAATCGAGATAGTATGCGTGTTCCCACACATCAAAAGTTAGTAGCGGAATTCGTTTTTTAAGAATTGGGTTGTCGGCATTAGAACATTTGTCTATTTGTAAATTGCCATCAACATCGGCAGATAACCATACCCAGCCCGATCCGAATATGTTTATCCCCTCCATAACAAATCGCTCTTTAAACCCTATCTCGCTTCCAAAATCTCGTTCAATGGCAGCTCTTAAATCGCCTTTAAGACGGCTGTTCCTTCCATCTGTAAATTGCTCAAAGTAGAAGATGTGGTTCCATGCTTGTGCTGCATTGTTAAATATAGCCCCTTCGCTGTTTTTTATAATCTCCACTAACGATTTCCCGTTGAGAGGCGAATTTTCAATAAGTTTGTTTAGATTATCAAAATAGGCTTTTGTATGTTTACCATAATGATAACCTATAGTTTTTTTACTTATAACAGGAGCAAGAGCATCTTCTCCAAAAGGTAACGAAGGAAGAGAGTATTTCATAGTATTATGTTTTTGTCATCATAACATCTCAAGTGGTAAAATAGTTCAAAAAATTATTGTTAATAACTATTTTTATAGTCAACATTATTATTCAATCTTATTTCTTATCTTTGTGGATATTGTAAAAAATAAGATATGCAACCTTTAGATTTAAACAACTTAAACGAAAGTCAACGTAATGCAGTGGAGTTTTGCGATGGTGTTTCGCTTGTGATAGCCGGAGCAGGGTCGGGTAAAACACGCGTGCTTACACATAAAATTGCATATCTTTTGAATATGGGATATTCGCCATATTCAATTCTTGCATTAACCTTTACCAATAAGGCGGCAGACGAGATGAAAGCTCGTATTGCCACAATGATAGGAGGAGATGTGGCATCTCGAATATGGGCAGGAACATTTCACTCAATATTTTTGCGAATACTTCGCCCTTATGCAAACCGCTTGGGCTTTCCCTCAGATTTTACAATATATGATAGCTCCGACTCTCGCAGTCTAATAACCTCTATCATAAAGGAGATGAAGCTCGACGATAAGGTATATAAACCTCGTAGTATAGCATCAATCATATCAAAAGCCAAGAATGCACTTATAACCCCCAATTCCTATGCATCAAACAGAGAGATAGTAGAGGACGACTTCAGGGCAAAGCGACCGGCAACAAAAGATATATACAGAGCCTATTGCGAGCGATGTCATCGAGCAGGAGCAATGGATTTTGATGACATATTGTTATATACGAATATCCTTTTCCGCGATCATCCCGATGTAGTGGACCATTATGGCGAGATTTTCCGATATGTTTTGGTCGATGAGTATCAGGATATAAACTTTGCGCAACACTTAATCGTAAAACAGATAGTAAAACGTTGCGGAAGATTGTGTGTGGTAGGAGACGATGCACAAAGCATATACTCATTCCGAGGTGCAAATATCAGCAATATTCTTAACTTGCAAAACGAATATGCGGGATGCAGAATATTCAAATTGGAGCAGAACTATCGCTCAACACAAATGATAGTGAATGCAGCCAACAGTCTAATTGCAAAAAACAAAGGGCAGATACCCAAAAATATATTCTCAGAGAATGAGAAGGGCGAGAAGGTAAAACTTGTAAAATCATATTCCGATTACGAGGAGGCATATATGGTTGCAGGCTCAATAAGTGAGGTGCATTTACGATATGGCGATTCATATAACAATTTTGCAATACTTTACCGAACAAACGCACAATCTCGAATATTTGAGGAGGCACTTCGTAAAAGAAATATCCCATATCGTATTTACGGAGGCATATCGTTTTATCAACGCAAGGAGATAAAAGATGTAATAGCATATATTCGTATGGTACTGAATCCAAGTGACGAGGAGGCGTTAAAGCGAATAATAAACTATCCGGCAAGAGGTATTGGCGATACAACCGTAGGTAAGATAGCAGAGGCGGCAACGCTTCACTCACAAACCCTATGGACAATACTTTGCAATCCGCTTGAGTATGGAGTAAAAATAAATTCGGGAACACAATCAAAACTAAAAACATTCTCAACGCTTATTGAGGAGTTGCAACAAGATGTGGCTGAGTTGGATGCTGCAGAATTTGTTGAAAAACTAATACGTAAAACAGGAATATTTGCCGATGTATATGTCGATAAACTCCCCGAAAATATCAGCAAACAGGAGAACTTACAAGAGCTATTGAATGGTATAGTTGAGTTTTGCGATAACAGAAAAGAGAGTGGAGAGAGTGCAACAATAACAGATTTTCTTTCGGAAGTGTCGCTTGCAACCGACCAAGATAAAGGAGATGAGGCCGAGATTGATAAGGTAACTCTGATGACTGTGCATGCAGCAAAAGGATTGGAGTTCGCAAACATATATATAGTTGGATTGGAGGAGAATCTCTTCCCCTCGTCAATGAGTATGGAAACGATGAGCGAGTTGGAGGAGGAGCGTCGACTATTCTATGTGGCAATAACCCGTGCTGAAAAACGATGCACATTGTCGTATGCAGTATCGCGTTATCGCAACGGACAAACTACCGCTTCGCCACCAAGCCGATTTATAAAAGATTTGGATTTTCAATATATAAACGATACAACAGGCAGCTCGCAATTCCGCGAAGTGACAGTTTCACAACAACCAAGGGTACAAGTCATTAGACCGCAATCTACATTTGGAGGAGTGTCGTATAACACAACCGAGAGAGAAGAACCAAAACAAAACCTACGCTCAATGCGTTCGGCAATATATACGCAATCTCCCAAAACAGATGTTGAGTCAAAGACAAACGATGCGACACTACAAGTGGGTTCTCACATACGTCACGACCGCTTTGGAGAGGGTGAAGTATTATCAATGTCCGGAGTCGGAGATAACAGAAAAATTGAAGTGGAATTTAAAAATGTCGGTAAAAAGACACTATTGCTTAAATTTGCACGATATACTATAATTAGTTGTTAGTTGTTAGTTGCGTTCGCAAATTCGTTAATATAAAAAATACCAATTTGTCTAATTGGTCTTATTGGACTAATTAGAATAATAAAAAAATATAAGATGAAAAGAGAAGAAATTCCTTCACCCTCGTTTGTACTTGAAGAGGAGAAGTTTCGTAAAAACCTTGCACTCATTCGTTCGGTAAAAGAGCGAGCAGGAGTAGATATAATAATGGCATTCAAAGCATTTGCCCTTTGGAAAGTATTTGATGTGGTACGCGAATATATCCCTTATACAACAGCAAGCTCGCTATCCGAAGCGCGTCTTGCATATGAGGAGATGAAGTCGTATGCACACACCTACGCACCAGTATATAGCAATGAGGAGTTTCCCGAAATTCTCTCTTGCAGTAGCCATATAACATTTAACTCGCTAACCCAATACGAACATTTCCGTTCACAAATAGAGGTATCGGAGCGTCATATATCATGCGGTGTACGTATTAACCCTGAATATTCACAAGTCGAAACCGACCTTTACAACCCTTGTGCTCCCGGTTCACGTCTTGGAGTAACAGCTGATAAGATGAAACAGCTCCCCGAGGGTATCGAGGGATTGCATTGCCATACATTGTGTGAGTCCGACTCATATATGTTGGCAAACGTATTGGAGAAGGTTGAGGAGCGATTTGGACATCTATTGCCTCAAATAAAGTGGTTGAATATGGGAGGAGGGCACTTAATGACTCGCGAGGGATATGATACTGAACACCTAATATTATTGCTTCAAAACTTCAAAGCAAAATACCCTAACTTGCAAATAATATTGGAGCCGGGCAGTGCCTTTGCTTGGCGAGCAGGATACCTAAAATCAACAATTCTTGACATTGTTGAGAACCGAGGAATTCGTACCCTTATGCTAAACGTATCGTTTGCATGTCACATGCCCGACTGTTTGGAGATGCCTTACCGCCCCGAAGTGGTAGGAGCGCACGTCCCTCACGGTGGCGAAACAGTTTATCGTTTAGGTGGAAACTCTTGCCTTAGTGGCGACTTTGTAGGTGATTACGCCTTTGACAAGGAACCACAAATTGGCGATACAATCATTCTGTGCGATATGATGCACTATACAACAGTTAAAACAACAATGTTCAACGGAGTGTCGCATCCATCAATCGTGTGGGAAGCCGAAGACGGAACAGCAACCATACTCCGCCAATTCGGTTACGAGGATTATAAAAATAGAATGAGTTGATTAATAGTTGTTAGTTTTTAGTTGTTAGTTGTCAGCAAACGACTTTAATGACACTAAATACCTAATACAAGTAACACTCTCAGATAATAGATTGAACCTTTTGTTAAGCAAAAAAATATTAATACTTTTGCAATAACAAGAATATACAAATTATGAATTAATTACTAATTACTAATTTCTAATTGTGGCTTTAGTCACGAACTAATTAATATAGATTGCCTATGAAACATTAGCGTATAGTTGATACGCACATCTTGAACATATTGGAAAAAGCGTTTTAGCTTTATTCTTTCTCTTGCGAAAGTTTGGCGACTTAAAGACAACCTGAAAGAATAACGATAAAATGCTCACGTTTATACGTGGGCTTTTAGTTATTTGCAGGTTAGGGTTACGCCAAACACCCCGCGAGAGCAGATATGCTAAAAGTTCCGCGTTTTTTTTGTGTGCGCATTTGAACATTATATTTAAGGAACTATAGATAATAATATAACAACAATAATTATGCAAAAAAAATACACGAAACACATTTTGATGATGTTGTTGGTATTCATACCATTTATAGGCATTAAAGCCACTGACTATATGAATGTCTATCTTACATCGCAAGGCTCATTTCAATCTATCAATATAGATGAAATAGACAAAATCACCTTCCCCTCTGAAGATGAAGTAAACATCACCATATCGGGTATGGCAACCCCAATGGCAATAGATAATATCGAAGTCATCACCTTTGGCAATACCAATATCACCGCCATAGAGGAGAGTGAAGCCAAAGTTGCCGAAATAGATATAACCTACTTAAAAGAAAGCGGTGAGATAAAAGTAACCACACCCGAGGCAATCAATCTTGTACACCTATACAATATGCAAGGAGTATTGATGCAAACACAAGCACCAAATACCACAGTTGCAACACTCAATGTAGGCGGCTGTCCAAGTGGAATATATATAGTAGCAGTACAATCAAACGGAAAAACAGAGATAAAGAAGATTATAAAATAGTTGAGGAACATTCGTTCCTCGAACCCGCTATCGTTCGGCATAATTTAATAAACTAAACTATGCTCTCACTTAATTGCGGCTTTGTTAGTTTTTAGTTGTACGGTACTTCGTACCTTAGTTTTTAGCAAATAAAGACTCTAACAACTAACAACTACCCGCAGGGCGGCAGAGTTTTGCGATGCCGACAACAAACAACTCAAAAAAAAGAATGATGAAAACAAGACTAATCACATTGCTAATAGCAATAACAACTATAATAGGTAGTGCTTATGCACAAAAGAAAATAGAAGTATATAAAAATGGAGAAGTAGTATATAGTGAATATATTACAGATATAGATAGTATAAAATTTAAAGAGCAAACAGCGCCTCTGCCCAATACCGAAAACGGACACGAATATGTTGATCTTGGATTGCCTTCAGGAATTAAATGGGCAACCTGTAATGTGGGAGCAAATTCACCCGAGGAGTATGGCGATTACTTTGCATGGGGCGAAACCGAGCCAAAAGATTATTATTCTTGGAGTACCTACAAATATTGTAATGGTTCATATGATACAATAACCAAATATTGTACAAATTCAAAATATGGCACAGTAGATAATAAAACAACCCTTGAACTCTCAGACGATGCTGCTCGTGTAAATTGGGGAGGCAGTTGGCGCATGCCAACAAGAGCAGAACAAGATGAATTAGAAAATACCTCAAATTGTACATGGATATGGACCACACAAAACGGAGTAAAAGGATATAAGGTAACAAGCGTAAAGAACGGTAACTCCATATTTCTTCCTGCGGCGGGCCTTCTCGGCGGCGACGATCTCGACGTTGCAGGCGACCTCGGCCGCTTCTGGTTGAATTCGCTCGACCCGACCCCGAACCGCTGCTACAACGCCTCCAACATGGCCTTCAATTCGTTCAACGCGTCCGGGACCTACGAATACCGTTACTACAGGCGGTCTGTCCGCGCAGTCTGCGAGTAGAAATTAAACATGTTTAATTTCAGTTGAGGAACATTCGTTCCTCGAACCTGCTCATGCTCGGTAGTGCTTAAATAAATTTATCATTACTCTCGCTTATTCGCAGATTTGTTAGTTGAACGAGGGTGATTCTTTTGATACTTTTGTGTCATACTTATTAGCCTAAATGCTCTAATAAGACCTAATGACTCAATTGACCTTATAATCCTGATTGTCTTCTTAAAAGATAATTTTATATGATAATACACAAAAAACCATTGCTTTTTATGGCAATGGTTTTTTCATAACTACCAATAAAAATTTATATAATTCGCTATTAACTATATTAATAAGCCTATCTTTGTTGATTTTGCTCTCGCCAACAATGCACAAATAAATGCATTGTATTCGCTTAATCACAAAATTCCTAATTTCTAATTCCTCATTCCTAATTATTTTTTTATCGCCTCCATAATCAAACCTTCCAACTCCTCTGCAAGTTCGGGATTATCCATAACCATACGTTTTGCAGCGTCGCGTCCTTGACCAAGTTTAGTGTCGCCGTAAGCAAACCAAGAACCGCTTTTCTTAATAATACCATACTCAACACCAAGGTCAATTATCTCTCCCGATTTAGAGATACCTTCGCCAAACATAATGTCGAACTCTGCTTTGCGGAATGGGGGAGCAACTTTGTTCTTAACAATTTTAACACGAGTTTGGTTACCAATAACATCCTCGCCATCTTTAATTTGAGATACTCTGCGAATGTCTATACGAACTGAAGAGTAGAACTTCAATGCGTTACCACCTGTTGTAGTTTCGGGGTTACCGAACATAACACCAATTTTTTCGCGCAATTGGTTGATGAATATACAAGTTGTGTTTGTTTTGCTGATTGTTGAAGTAAGTTTACGCAAAGCCTGGCTCATCAAGCGAGCTTGCAAACCTACGCGGTTGTCGCCCATATCACCCTCCAACTCTGCTTTAGGAGTAAGAGCCGCAACAGAGTCAATAACAACAATGTCAACTGCCGACGATCTGATTAGTTGGTCGGCAATCTCCAATGCTTGCTCTCCACTGTCGGGCTGAGAAATCCAAAGATTTTCAACGTCAACACCAAGTTTTTCGGCATAGAAACGGTCGAATGCATGCTCAGCGTCAATGATTGCTGCAATACCACCATTTTTTTGAGCTTCGGCAATGGCGTGGATGGCCAATGTTGTTTTACCTGATGATTCGGGACCATATATTTCAATAACTCTTCCTCTTGGATAACCTCCAACGCCAAGTGCGGCGTTGAGAGCAATTGAACCTGTTGATATAACGGCAACCTCTTCAACCATATCGTCGCCAAGTTTCATGATAGAACCTTTTCCGTAGCTTTTCTCAATTTTGTCCATTGCTGCTCTAAGAGCTTTAAGTTTATCCTCAGAGACTGTAACTTTTACTTTTTTCTCTTCGCTTTCCATATTCTATATTTTTTAAATTTTACATTTATATATTGTTTCTCTCTCGTTTCTGATGCAAATATACTATCCTGTATATGCCAAAACATTGCACATATAATATTTTTTTTGAGAGAAAAACTCTTTTTTAATTAGAAATGAGGTATTAGTACGTTGCTTAAGCAATAATTAGTTCGCGACTTTGTCGCAATTAGAAATTAATTGATAATAAAAAAATCATTCCTAATTTCTAATTCCTAATTCCTAATTTAAATACTATCCCCCTTGTGCACCTCAATTTGTTTCTTTAGGATAGCAATGGTTTGCGATGCAATGGCTTCATCGCGTTGAAATTTTTTAGTCAGTTTTATAATTTCAGCAAGTTTGTAGCTCTCTACAATTGCCTTACGAGTACTCTTTTCCATAGTGTATGAATAGGGCTTTTTACCGTCGTAAGTTACAGTAATTGCAGCTCCTTTCGAGTCAATCACAAATTGAGCAATATCTAAAGTTTTAGGCTCTTTATATGTAATTGTCTCAACATTCATGCCGTTGATTTTGTATCTGTAGTTGTTTGCTCCGTCATAAGGAATAACTTCGCTCATGATAAAGGAGCCGTCTTTTAGTGCAAGTCTGAAACTTTCATGTTGAATAGCTGCACTTCCCGAGTGAACACTTAAGATTTCCAATTTACCATCTTCTGTGACATACACTCTTAAGCACGATTTTGTTTGACTTGCCTTGTTGGGGTCGTGTTTATATACCAAAGTTCCTGTTGTTTGGTACTCCTCATCTTTTATAAGATCAAAATCTTTAAGCTTAATCTCAGTCTCTTTTTGCAGAATTCTAAGCATAGAGTCTGCATACACCAATGTCTGCTCGTTAATGGCAAGTTCAGCCTTGCGCGACAGTTGCATACCTCCTCTAATTTCGTCAAAAGCAGTTGGGTTTACAATTTTAATACTGTCGGTTAGCTCTTTGACTTTTAGGTAGTCGCCAATTTCGTACGACTCTTTAGCTTTAAAATAAAGGCTGCGAGCCTCTTTGTTGTCGCTGCAAGAGGCGAACAACAGAGAGGCTGCAACTACTATTCCGAAAAATATATTTTTCATTAATTTTATATATATTTTTATTACAAACCACTTATGGTTTTTTACAAGTGTGTTTCGCGAAGAAGATCGTTTACGGTCTTAACAGGGTTAAATGTTGAGATGGGAACTTCAACGAATATAGTGTTCCAATCCGACATTGCTCCGTTCCACAAACCGGGACGTTCCAATGCTTTAAGTACTTTTCCGCTTTTCGATTTCTCAGATATAAAACCTGTGTTTTTATCAATAAAGTCAGGAAGGTTATAGTGATTGCCGTTCCAATCTCTTACCGAGCAAACAAGATCAACGGGGTTAAAGTGCGAACCACCCTCAAATGCAGTTTTTGATTCGGCATGAGCCATGTTGATTTGGCTGCTTTCCAAAATTTGGGGAGAGTAAGTACCATCTTCATTGTATGCTAAGAATGGGCCACCTCCTGGCTCTCCAATGTTTTTAACCATACCACAAACACGTAGAGGTCGGTTTAGTTTTTTCAATAGGTACATTGCGAGGTCGCTATCCTCCATTTGTTTAATTTCAGGATTTTTAGTGCAAAGCTCTTTTTGTACAAATTGAATAATTTCGCGTAGGTCATCAATAGTGTAATTTCCGCTTTCAAGAAGTTTACCATATGCAAAAATCTTTTCACGAGCTTCAGCCAAAACTCCTGCCAATACTTTTTTGTATAGTACAGTGTCAGCTTTGAATGAGTCGGGAACTACGTTGTCTATGTTTTTTACAAATATCACGTCGGCATCAATCTCGTTAAGGTTTTCAATTAACGAGCCATGACCTCCCGGACGGAACAAAAGAGCTCCGTTTTCTCTGAATGGTTGATTCTCTCCGTCAGCTGCAATAGTATCAGTTTCGGGCTTTTGTTCTGAAAAAGAGATATTGTATTTTACGCCAAACTCTTTTTCGTATGCAGGAACAACTCTTTCTGTCAACTCTTTAAAGAAAGGCATGTGATCGTGCGAAACGGTAAAGTGGATGTTTACTGTTGCATCGCCGTTTTTAGCATACAAAGCACCTTCAACAAGATGTTCTTCCATAGCAGCACGAGAAGCAGTGGGGTAGTTGTGGAATAGAAGTAAACCTTTTGGTAACCAACCATAATTCAACCCTTTTTCAGCAAGAAGGTTTTCAACTACGCTTTTGTATTTACCGTCAGCCATAAGAGAATCAATGTCTGCACCCTCATTTTTTTGACACATTTCGTTTAGTGCATTATAGAATGCAAATGTTTTAATGTGTGTAAAAAAGTTTTTCTCAAAAGAACTCTCAGGAGTATCGTAATCGGCATCCAAGAATCCGAATAAATCTTTAAACATACGGCTTGCAGCGCCAGAAGCAGGAACAAATTTTACGCTTTTTACCCCTTCCTCAATGAGTTTATCCCATTTCTCGGCATATGCCTCGGCAGAGTCGTTTAATTGTTTGATTCCGCTACCAAGTGACGCGCTGTTTTCGAGTTTTAGGTATGGAAATCCTTTTTTGAAACACTCCAATTGCTCCTCAACTGTTTCTACAGTCATTCCTTTTGCTTCGATTTGAGCAAGATCTTCTTGTGAAAAACAATACTTCATATCCTTTATGTTTTAAATTATTGATATTCATAGCAGTGCGAAAAATCTGTATAAGGTTGTCTTAATTATGCCTTCATCCTACAAATTATTTCATCTCCAAATATACAAAATTAACCTTATATAATTTTATGTTATAAGAAAAAACTCTATATTTGAGAAGATTTTATTGAAACACACTTATGCAAAGTCAAGAATTGATGTTCTCGGCAGAGGAAAAGATAGAATTTTTACACTCATATTTAGAGTTGCGACGTCAGACCCGTTCACTTATAAATGAAAGTGAATTTGAGAAACTACGTCATATCATCTCCGAAGCTACGGCAAAAGACCAATATGGACGAGATCGCAACGGAAACAGCATATTGTTGCGAAATTTCAATACGGCACTTATCCTCTCAAAAGAGGTTGGCTTGGATCGTTCCACGCTTCTTTCTATTTTGCTATACAATGTTGTGGCCCACAAAAGTCGTACTATTGAATATATCGAAAAGGAGTTTGGATGCGACGTGGCCGCTATAATATCGCACCTTATAAAAACCGAGAGCCTATATTCAAAACATGCAACTGTTCAAAGCGATAACTTCAGAAAATTACTTTTGTCGTTTGCCAACGATGCGAGGGTGATAATAATACTTATTGCCGATAACCTATGTTTGATGCGAATGATAAACCATCACCCCGACAATAACTATCGATTAAGCATTGCAAGCGAAGCATCATACCTATATGCCCCATTGGCACACCGTTTGGGATTGTATAAGATAAAATCAGAACTTGAAGACCTCTCGTTGAAATATACAAATCGCGAGGTGTTCTCCTCAATTGCATCAAAACTTACTCAAACAAAAGAGAAGCGTCAAAAATATATAGAGTCGTTTATATCGCCCATAAGAGAAAAGCTTATAAAAGAGGGGTATAAATTTGAGATGAAAGGTAGAACAAAATCTATCTACTCGATATACAACAAGATGAAAAAGCAAAAGGCCGAGTTTGAAGATATTTATGACCTTTTTGCTATCAGAATAATTTTGGATACTCCATTGGAGCGAGAAAAATCGGATTGCTGGAGAATATTCTCTATTATAGCCGACATGTATAAACCCAATCCCTCACGAATGCGCGATTGGTTAACCATACCTAAAAGCAACGGATATGAATCGTTACACATAACAGTGTGGGGGCCTGAAGACCGTTGGGTAGAGGTGCAGATTCGCACCAAACGCATGGACGAGATTGCGGAGAATGGCTTGGCCGCGCATTGGCGATATAAAGGAGTTAAGAGCGAAAGCGGATTGGACGATTGGCTAAACAGTATGCGCGACATATTGGAATCGTCTGATGACAAAGATGCTCTTGAACTTGTGAAAGACTTTAGTAAGGATGATTACGATAAAGAGGTATTTGTCTTCTCTCCCAAAGGCGATTTGTATAAACTAACCAAAGGAGCTACAGTTTTGGACTTTGCTTACCTTGTTCACACAAACATTGGAAACAAGTGTGTGGGGGCAAAGGTTGACGAGAAAAATCAATCGTTGAGATACCAAATAAAGAGTGGTGATACTATTGAAATTTTGACATCACCACAACAAAAACCAAAACAAGATTGGTTGAATATAGCAACACAAACACGCACAAAACAGAAGATACGTCAGGCACTGAAAGAGGCGGAGAATCGTGAAGCCGAGTATGGAAAAGAGATGTTCTTCCGTCGCTTGAAAAACAAAAAAATAGAACTTGATGAGGCTGCCTTAACACAACTGATAAAGAAATCGGGATTTAAGACAGCAACAAAATTCTTCTCAACCGTTGCGCAGGATAAGATAGACATAAACTCTACGATAGATAAGTTTGTGCAGATAAGTCGTGAAAACGATGAGGATAACATCCATCAACGTTCGGCAGAAAATTTTGTTCCGCAGACACCTGTTCAGCAACAAACAAAAGAGGATGTGTTGGTGATTGATGGCTCGTTGAAGGATATAGAGTATAAACTGTCTAAGTGTTGCAACCCTATATATGGCGATGAGATATTTGGATTTGTAAACTCGCAGGGAGGAATAAAAATACATAGAATGGATTGTCCTAATGCCGCTGATTTGCGAGGACGCTTTGGCTATCGAGTAGTCCCTGCAAAATGGTCTGGCAAGCATGGCTCTCAATATGTGGTTGTATTACGTGTTGTAGGAAACGATGATATAGGAATTGTTACAAACATAACATCAATAATATCGAAAGAGAGTGGGGTGGCGATGCGAAGCATATCAATCGATTCAAATGATGGACTGTTTCAGGGCCACATAACCGTGATGGTAAACCATGTGCCGGCGCTGAATGCTTTGATAAAGAAATTGAAAACTGTAAAAGGAGTCAAAAACGTAGAGAGAACAACAGAATAAGAGTTGTTAGTTGTTAGTTGTTAGTTTGTTAGTTGTTAGTTAGGCAACACTCTAATTATAAAGTAAAATATGAAAAAAGGAAGGTTGATAAAGTGGCTGGTAGCCATTGTAATCATTACAGGATTGGTAATATGGGTAAACTCACGTTGGAGTGTTTGGTTTGGCGATTTACCAGAGCCTGAATATAAGGTGGAGAATAAGATTTCTCGACTTTTGATGACCTACGGAGCAGAAGGAGAGGAGTCGCGAACCTTTACTTGGATGTGTGGTGAGACTCTACAACCTGCAGTTTTTGAACTTGCAGTACTTGGAGATACAATACACTTTGAGGGTGAAGGCGAGGTTTATGAATCTCGTTCGGGTAAGGCTGCATATTATAAAACCACAATTCAATCACTTCCGCAAGGATTGAATTATAGCTATAGAGTAGTACATCCATTCGATACAACAGAGTGGTATTCGTTTGAAGTTCCTCTTAAAAACGATAATCGTACATTTATATTTTTAGGGGATGTTCAAGACGATTATACAGGTGTAACCACAAAAATATTTTCAGAGATATTTGAGCTATACCCTGATGTCGATTTTTACCTCTTTGGTGGAGATGTAATTGAGCGACCAATGTCCGCCTATTGGGATTATTGGTTCTCTTCAATGCAAGATATACCAAAAGTAAAACCAATTTTGGCAGCAGCAGGAAATCATGAATATCTTAAATCGTTACCGCGTCATCTCGAGGATAGATTCGGATTGGTCTTTCCATATGCCGCTGCAGAAAATAATAAAGGGAATGCTCTATTCTCTGTTGAACTTGGTGATGCTCAATTCTTTTTGTTGGACTCAAATAAAGACTTTTGGAAATATTTCTATCAAAGAGCGTGGTTAAAAGATGAATTGAAAAATAGCAACGCACAATGGCAAATAGTGGTGCAACATCATCCCATATATTCTGTAAAAGGACATTTTAATCAATTATTGCAACGCATGGCATTTAACCCTGTAATTAAAAAGAGGGGAGTGGATTTGGTGTTGCAAGGACACGAACATGCCTATATGAGAACCTCAGATAAAATGGACGATGGTTCGTTGCAGTCACCTGTCTATATAACATCGCACTGTTCGCCCAAAAACTATAAAATATCGTATATGTCTGATTATACCATAACCGATAGCAAAGATAGATATTATCAATTAATCTCATACGACTCTGAAAAAATAGTTGTTGAGAGTTACAATTCTCAACACGAACAAATTGATAGAATTGAAATTCTTTCCACAGGAGAGGTGTTATAAAAGAAATGGCGACTAAATTGTCGCCATTTTCTTGTTTTAAGAATAGAATATTACCTTTTATTTGCAAAAGCGCTATACAGGTCTTGTGAGATATTAATAATATAATCTCCCATTCTTTCAAGATGGTTTATAATATCCAGGTAATAAACACTTGTTTGGTAATTTTTTCTGTTGTTTTCAATATCTTCAATTTCCGTATCACGGAGTTCATTTCGTAACTCATTTATGCGATCTTCTGCATTGTAAGCATTGTTTATGTCTGTTAATCCACCTTTGTGAGCAATTGTTAGATTATCAATCATAACTTGGTATGCATTGTCAACACAATTGATAAGTTCCTCAACTTTTTTGATGGTGTCTGCATCGAATCTCTTTTTATGGATATTTCTTCTTGATAGAATACGACTTATAGTGTCTCCTGAATCTCCGAGTGATTCCAACTCCCCAATAATTTTATACATAGCTTTAACTTTTGCAGAGGTTGTTTCGCTTATGTCTCCTACCGATAGAGCATTTAAGAAAGTTGCAATCTCTAATTCTATCCTATCAGAAATCTCTTCGTATTTCACCAATTTATTTCGTAACTCTGTAAACTTATCATTGTCTGTCTCTCCAATAATTGATTTTGTAAATCCAAGACCTCTTCTTGATATTTCGGCAAAATGAATAATCTCTTTAAATGCTTGCTCTGTTGCAAGTTCAGGAGTTGATAATGGACCTGCCGATATATATTTTAGTCTGAAAATCTCGCTTTCTTGGTTTTTAGGACTCTTTATAATCCATGTAACCGCCTTTTCGATGTATCTTATAAACCAAACCAAAATGAAGGTGTTTATGGTGTTAAACAGAGTGTGCAACATTGATAGTCCGTAAAGTGCGGCAACACTTGTCGCAGCATCTGTAGAGGTAACGCTAAAGTTGTCTGCCGCAGGATTCGGTAATCCGAAAAGCTCAATAACGCTTCCGACAAGTGCAAGGAATGGGGTAAAAAATATTAATGCCCATACAACTCCAAATAGATTGAAAATGGTGTGCGACATTGCTGCTCTTTTTGCTTGAGTGTTACCTATCGATGCCGCAATATTTGCTGTGATTGTAGTACCGATATTCTCTCCCAATACCATTGCACATGCCATGTTAAACGGAATCCATCCCATGCTTAGCATGATAAGAGTAATGGCCATGGTTGCTGATGATGATTGTAGTACAAGTGTAAGAATTGTACCGAAAGCAAGGAATATTAAAACCGAAGTAAATCCATAACTCGACCATGTTTTTACAAAATCCAATACCTCGGGGGTTGAATTTAGATCAGGAACCGATTCTTTCATAAATGAAAGTCCGAGGAATAGAAGACAGAAGCCCACTATCAATTCTCCAATATTTTGTCTTTGGTTCTTTTTTGAGTTTGAGAACAAGAATCCAAACAGCATCAAAGGAATAGCAAGGATTGAAATGTCTGCTTTAAATCCTAACCATGCGACAAGCCATGCAGTAACGGTGGTACCGATATTGGCACCCATAATAACTCCGATTGCTTGATATAGAGTAAGTAATCCTGCATTGACAAAACTGACAACCATAACGGTTGTTGCCGATGAGGATTGAATTATTGAAGTAATTCCAACTCCTGTCAGCACCCCTTTGAATGGATTGGATGTCATTGCTGACAGAAAACCACGTAGTTTATCTCCAGAAGCTTTTTGAAGGCCCGAACTCATTAAGTTCATTCCGTAAAGGAACATGCCGAGAGCTCCTAATAATGTGAAAATTTGAAGAATTCCCATAAATTTATAGATATAAAGTTTATAAATAATCTTTCTGTAAACTTGAATTATTTAATAAGATTTTTAATTTGAGCTATTTCGTATTCCCCCATACTTGTACACGGACTATATTGAAAAGGAATATATTCAAGAAGTTGGATGTATGCCTTTTGAGTGGATTTGCTGTAAAATATCACCAATCTTAAATCCTGACCGTTTCCGTTTTCAGAGATGTTTATTGTATTGGGGTCTGATTTTAGTGCGGCAATGATAGTGGGTTTCATCTTTTGTTGAAATGATAACTCGCGTTTTAAATATAACTCCCCACTTTCACTCTCTTTGTATGCTCTTTTTAGTACAAAGGCGAGAACGATGCCTAAAATAATCAGTGAGTATCCTCCAAAAACAACTCCAATACCGTTAAACGCAAATGAAATTACGGCTCCTGTAATTATGAGAGATAAGGATATAATAATATCTTTAATTGTACGAACTTTTATGAAATTCTTTTCCATTTTATTTATCATTTAGTTTGTGTATAATTTTATATTTCAGCAACATTACATAAATAATGTGCTTTTTATTTTGTTTATGACAAGTAGTGCGATATCTTCCACTAATGAGCAGAGATACCACATAAACTAAGATTTGTGTAAACTAAGGGCTAAATGATAAGTTTGCCAAATCTAATCAGCATCTGATTTTGATTGACAAAAAATTGATTTGGAGTTAAGGATGAGTTTATAATGTATTGACTAAAGTAGGGATTGATTATTTTACCCTCTTTGTCTAATTCAAAATTGTTTCGGTTTGTTGTATTTACTCTTTTTGAAGGAGATTGTCGAAGTGCAACCGCGGATATAGATTGTGGTGGCAGACAAAATTCCGAGTTAATCTCTATCGAATCGGTATAATACGAAACGTCTTCTGTTTCAATATTATCTGAGTATATCTTCGAGGTTGTGGTATTTGATTGCTCTTCCGCTGCGATGAGACTTATCGCAACGAATATAAATGGAATTATATATTTAAGTAGTTTTATCACAAATAATAAACAATATTCCTTATGCAAATATAGTCAAAGAAATTTAATTGCTAAAATTTATGGGTTGAGAATAGCTGTTTATTCGTATGAAAAAAAAACTAACGAGGCTTTAGCCCCGTTAGTTAAGATAAATATGTGTTATACTATTTTGTCTTCTGTTTTTTTAAAATTCATCATTTGCATACAGATAGTCAAAAGTTGCCAATTTGTAATCGAAAATCTCTTCGGCTTTGAAGAAACGTTTCAATTCAGCCTCAGCTGTTTCGGGAGAGTCCGATGCGTGAACAATGTTCTCTTGGAAGCTCATGCTGAAATCGCCACGAATTGTTCCTGCGGGAGCTTTACGGCCTGTTGTGGGACCTGTAATGGTTCTTACCGCCTCAATGGCATCAACACCCTCATAGCAACATACAATAACGGGGCAAGTCATCATTGAGTCTTTTACTCTTTGAAAGAAAGGTTTGCTACTTAAGTGAGAGTAATGCTCGCTTAATACATCGTCGGTAAGTTGAACCATCTTCATACCGCAGAGTCTCAAACCTTTTTGCTCAAAGCGTTTTGTAACTTCGCCAATCAAACCTCTTTGTACAGTACAAGGCTTTAAAATAACAAGAGTTTTTTCTAACATGATTATTTATGTTTTAGATTTATAAAATGCTTAAAATAAAATTTTTATAAAGGTATAAATTTATTTTTATATAAGATAATTTTATGAGTAAATAATTTTAAGAAGATTAATTCGGTGCATGAATATAAGATTACGGATAATAAAAAAAGCTGCACCAAGTGGTACAGCTTTCGTATATTTGAGATTTGTTTTTTTAGTATCCTCCGTTATCCTCACTAAAGTCCATGTCGCTGAAGCCATCAGTATCCAACTCGTCAGGATTGTATCCGTTTTCAATACCAAAGTCATCCTCGTCAATGTCAATAGAAGATGTTGCTGCCATTTTTTTATCCAACTCTTCAATTGACATAACTTGTTTGGGTGCTTTACCCTTAACCTTAGTACATAGAGGGTCTAACAAATTTTTACCCAACTCGATTTCTCTCAACTCCATAAAGAACGAACGATCTGCCATCATATCAAATACAAAAAGCATACGTTGGTGTTCATCCTCAATCAACTCACTCAAACGAGTATCTTCCATCAACCATACATCCTCATCAGAAGATGAGTCCATCTCTATAAGAGTGACTTCTTCTCTCTTTTCCCAATTGTCTTCACAAATAAAGAATGATGTCAATTGGTCTTTTGTGTAATTTACCGATTCCAAAATAGCATCATTCAATTCCAAGAATGTAGCCTCAGAGTCAATGCATATTTCTCTTGAAAAGGTCTCTACCTCGTCTGAAAGTAATAAAAACTTGTATATCATAAAATTTCTATTTAATCTCTTAATTAAGTTCTAATTTTAAGACAAAGTTATGTAATACCTCTTAAATAGACAATATCTTTGGGTATAATTTTATGCTAAAAAATTATTTACCTTTTACAATACCTCTGTCTGAAGATTTTACGAAATTAACAATAATCTCTTTTTCTTCTGAATCGGGTACTTCAGCAATAATTTTATTAATTGCATCGGTGTTGTTAAGGTCCGAATTATACAGAATTCGGTACATTGCTTGAATATTCTCTATTTGTTCGGCAGTAAATCCTCTACGTCTTAAACCAATCAAGTTAATACCGGCAAATACGGTTGGTATTCTTCCCACAACAGCAAAAGGAGGTACGTCTTTGTTGATGTGGCTACCGCCTTGAATCATTACTTGAGTACCAATTTTTGAGAATTGGTGCATAAGAGTTCCTCCACCAATTGTAGCAAAGTCGTCTATCTCAACCTCTCCTGCTATTTGTGAAGCATTGGCTACGATAATATTGTTTTTCAATATACAGTCGTGAGCTATGTGAGAGTATGCCATAATAAGACAGTTGTTTCCTACAACGGTTTTTCCTCTCGATGCAGTTCCTCTGTTTACAGTAACAAATTCTCTGATGGTTGTGTTGTCTCCAATCTCTGCAGTACTATATTCTCCTCTGAATTTTAGGTCTTGAGGTTCTCCGCCAATAACGGCACCTGAGCAAATATGGCAATTTTTACCAATTCTTGAACCTTTTAAAATACTTGCATTAGAGTCAATTCTGGTTCCGTCTCCAATTATAACATCCTCTTCAATGGTGACAAAAGGACCAATGACAACATCTTTGCCAATTTGAGCATCGGGATGTATCGAAGCTAGTGTTTGTTGCATATCTTTATCTATTATTTGTTTTTTACTATTTGGGCAAGGAATTCTGCTTCCGTTGCAATTTTATCTCCTACAAAAACGTATCCTTTCATTGAGGCAATTCCTCTGCGTAGTTCCGATACAAATGATACGTGGAATATTGCAGTATCTCCGGGAACAACTTTTTGTCTGAATTTTACATTATTAATTGTCAAGAAGTATGTTGAATACTCTTCAGGGTTGTCCACAGAGCTTAATACCAATAATCCTCCTGTTTGAGCCATAGCCTCAACCAGCAATACTCCGGGAACAACAGGCTCTTGAGGGAAGTGTCCTTGGAAGAATGGTTCGTTGGCTGTAAAGTTTTTAAGACCTACGATGGCTTTGCTATCCATATCGATGATTTTGTCTACCAATAGCATTGGATAGCGGTGGGGCAACAACTCTTTAATGCGGTTAACATCCATTAAAGGAGCATTGTTTGGATTGTAATTAGGAGCCTGTACCTCTTGCTTTTTCATATCCTTGCGGATAGCTTTTGCAAGTTTGTTGTTGATACCGTGTCCTGAGCGAGTTGCAATAACTCTACCTTTGATTGGTTTGCCAATTAGAGCAAGGTCTCCAATAAGATCAAGGAGTTTGTGTCTTGCAGGTTCGTTGTCAAAAACCAAAGGTTTGTTGTTTATATATCCAAGTTCTAATGAATTTTTCTTTTGAGTGCCCATTAAATCAGACAATCTGTCCAATCCCTCTTGCGACATCTCTTGGTCGTATATAACAATTGCATTGTCAAGGTCTCCACCTTTTATAAGACCTGCATTCAAAAGAGGCTCAATCTCTCGCACAAAAACAAATGTTCTGCTTGCGGCAATCTCCTCTTTGAAATTTTCCATGTTTTCAAGAGTTGCAAATTGATTGCTCAATACAGGCGAGTTAAAGCTGATAAGGGTGTTGATGCTGAAATTCTCATCCGGGAGAATGATAAGAGAGGCACCGCTCTCCTCGTCTTTAACCTCCATTTTGTTTTTTACAACATAGAAGTCTTGGTCTGCATCCAACTCTACTATACCAACTCTTTCAATCTCCTCGACATAGCGAATAGCACTACCGTCAAGAATAGGGAATTCTGGTGCGTTAACTTCGATTAAACAGTTTGTGATACCATAAGCATACAAAGCAGCCATACCGTGTTCAATGGTACTTACGCAAGCTTCGCCTTTTTTGATTACGGTTCCACGTTGAGTTTGACAAACCGCTTCTGCCACAGCGTCTATAATAGGCTGTTCGGGTAGGTCAACGCGTTTTATTTTGTATCCGAAGTTTTCGGGAGCAGGATTGAATGTTACAGTTATGTCAAGACCTGTGTGTAATCCTTTTCCGCTTAACGAAAAACTCTCTTTTAAACTTTTCTGTTTCATGGTTAAATATTTTCCGTACAAACCTAAATGCAAATAAACTCAAATATTTTATACAAAAAAAATGTTTTGTAAAAAATAATCGTTGTCTTTTAATCTTTTTTGCTAAGACCTTTGTTTTAGGATGTCGTTTTATACTTAAAATTAATTATTTTCTTTTTCAGAAAGTTGAGCTTTTAACTTCTCAACCTCTTTTTGTAACTCTCTCACTGCGTTGTTGATTTCGGGTAGTCGTTTTGTTAAAACAACCTGTCTTGCAAACTCTTTTGCAGGAACGGCAGGATATCCTAAAAGATTTGCTTTTGCCTCAACGCTGTTTGGAATACCAGATTGTGCTCCAATGTTTACATTGTCGCCAATAGTTATGTGTCCGGCAAAACCAACTTGTCCGCCAATCATACAATGTTTACCAACCTTTGTTGAGCCTGCAACACCAACTTGTGCTGCCATAACTGTGCTTTCGCCAATCTCAACATTGTGGGCAACCTGAATAAGGTTGTCCAATTTGGCGCCACGTCTAACAACGGTAGAACCCATTGTGGCTCTGTCTATAGAAGTGTTTGCACCAATCTCAACGTTATCCTCAATGATTACATTTCCAATTTGGGCAATTTTTACATACTCTCCGTTTTGAGGAGCAAAGCCAAAGCCATCACTGCCAATAACAGTTCCGGCATGGATGATTACGTTGTTTCCGATTACGCAGTTGTGGTAGATTTTAACACCGGGATATATTATACAGTTTGTTCCAATTTTTACATTGTCGCCAATGTAAGACTGAGGATATATTTTAGTGTTGTTGCCAATCGTCGCAAAATCCGAAATGTATGCAAAAGCACCAACGAAAACATCTTCGCCGATAGTTGCGCTATCCGATATGTATGAATTGTCCTCTATGCCGTTTTTTTGAGGTCTGGTAGCTTGGTCAACCATGTTTAACAATAGGGCAAGGCAAGCATAAGGGTCGTCAACCTTGATAAGAGTGGTTTTAACCTCTTGCTCAGCAACAAAATCTCTTCTTACAAGAACTGCACTTGCTTTAGTGTCGTAAATATGGTGTGTATATTTGCTATTTGCAAGGAATGATAATGTTCCTGGTTTACCGTCGTCTATTTTAGAAAGATTATTTACTTTAATAGAACCATCTCCTACAACCTCTCCGTGTAAGAACGATGCAATTTGCTCAACTGAAAATTCCATAATATTTTACTTTCTCGCTGTTATGTTGTAGCATTGTTTTCCTTGTTCAAACAACATATATCATCAACATAACAAGGCATTGATTATATCATGCAAATTTCGTAAAAAAAATCAAAAGAACAATCTTTTTTATACTAAAATTAATTAAATGTGTAATTCCATTTTATAAAACAGCTCTAATTAGTTGTTATATAGAGCATATCTTCTCTTTTGTTTTATAAAAATGTATAAATGATAATGTTAAAGAGTTTTGAATAAATTAACAAAAAATATTTGACTGATTAACGAATATTAATTGAAAAAAGTAAGTTTAAATTAAATAAATTTCCTTTTTTTGCAAAAAAATTAATTTAATAAGAAAAATGAAACAAAACAGAAGTTTAGTAGTTTTAATTTGCTTGCTTTTTACACTGTTTGAAAGTATTGCAATGGAGAAGTTATATGACCCATATATGCCTGAGCCTCTACCGTCAGGAGCTCCCGAATGGATGAAGGCTATAGAAGAGAATCCGTCAGGGGTAAACTTCAATGAAATGCAACGCCAATATCAAGCATGGACAGCAGAAGATGTTGATGTTCGTGTAAGAATAGTGGAAAACAAACAGGTGGTCAATTTCTATCGCAGATGGATGAGTGCATATAAGAAGTATGCTCAACCCGATGGCACAATAAAACTTATGACAATGGATGAATATGCCAAGCAGATTGATGCCATGAATGCATCTGTTTCAAAACCAAAACGTCATTTAAAATCAGAGGAGATAACACAAATTTGGCGAAATATAGGACCCAATAAAACATATGTGCAAAAAAACGGAGAGGTTAAAGAGAAAGACTCTCAAGTTTGTGTGTTTCGTATAGCGGTAAGTTTAAGCGATAAAAACGTGCTATATTGTGGAACAGAGAAAGGTGTGGTATTTAAAACAACCGACCATGGAGAAAATTGGTATCCTTGCGCACCTTTGCATAACTTTGGAGGTTCAATCTTTAGTATAGCAATAGACCCTGAAGACAATAATATAGTATATGTAGGAGGAGGTCCATGGTTATGGAAGTCGACAGACGGAGGCGATACATGGAAACGCTGTGAAGGGATAACAAACCGAGTAAACTCTATACGAATAAATCCCGACAATAGAAAAAATATTACCATTGCAACAGGAGATAAGGATAACAAAAACGGAAGCGGTTTCTATATCTCTGAAGATGGAGGCGAGAACTTCTTTTGTACAATAATGGGAATATGTTTTGACCACGAATTACAACCCGGAAATCCCAATAGAATATACCTTATAAAAAGAGATTATTACGGAGTGTGGACCTATTTCTACTACTCAACCGATGGCGGATTTTCGTGGACACAATCATCTTTGCCGGTAAGCTTTACAGTATGCGGACGTTTAGCCGTAAGTGAAGCCGAAGGGGGCGAAAATTATGTTTATGCACTTATGACTTCAAGCTCGTATGGATATGACAGCGGACCTTTTGGCGGAAAAGGGGAACCTGCAATTCTTGTATCAAAAGATGCAGGATTGAATTGGGAAGACAAAACAAAATACGGAGGGTGGGGAACATTCTCTCCAATCATGGATACAGCAGGAGGACAAGGATATTTTGATATGATGATAGGAGCATCTCCTTCAGACCCTAAAAAAGTTTTGTTTGGTTTAACCTCGTTATATCGCTCAACAGAGGAGGGAGTAACAGATTATCGTGACGGAGCAATAGGCGGATATCAACGATCTGATTGGATGCACTGTGATATTCAAGACATAGCAATTCATCCATGTGGTGATACATGGATTTGTAACGATGGAGGAATAAAATACTCTGCCGACTTTTTTGAGACCAAAGGTGAAGATAAATATAGAGGTATATATGCGTCCGACTATCAAGGATTAGGTGTTGGATGGAATGAGGATGTAATGGCTGCAGGGCGTTGGCATAATGGAGATGTTGTGCACGCTAAAAGTTTTGGAGAGGGAAACTCCCTTCATGTAGGAGGAGTGGAGATAGCAACAGGATATGTAATGTTGAGCAACCCGTGGAAAGTATATTTTACCGATGCAGGAACGAGAGTTCTCTCACCCGAAATGGGAGGTATTGTAGTTGACGATTATAAGACATGGTTTTCGGATATAAAACCATACGAGTCGTTGCGAATAAACGGAAAAATTGCAACCGACCCAAGATATGCTCAAAAAGTATTTATTCAAGATATGACCAATGTGGTAGAGGGTTATATGTCATATGATGAAGGAGCTTCGTTCCAAAAAGTATTTGATAGCGATGGAGAAGATTTTTATGACTATGAGTTTGCTCGTACCAATCCGGATAGAGTGTATATAATAGGTAACTACCATTTCTGGCGTTCAGATGATGGAGGATTGACATTTAAAGAGATGGAGGCATGGCCATTCCCCGAGTTGAATGTCTATATGTACTATACCAAAGTTGTTGTCGACCCCAATGACGCCGATCACGTCATAGCAATCTGTTGTAACTATGAAGGAAAAGTTGTTGAGAGTTTCAATGGAGGAGAGTCGTGGCAAGAGTTTGATTTGGGAGCATTTAAGGATAAAAAAATACACCAGATAATTCTTGTTGGAGATGAGTATAACAGTTGTTATATGACATCTTTCGATGGTGCATACGTTTGGTTCAAGGATAATACAATGTCTGATTTCATTGATTATTCAACAGGATTGCCTCCTGGTGCAAGAATCTCAAAAGTAGTACCATTCTATAAAGATGCTGTATTGCGTATGGCTACCGATCAAGGATTGTGGGAAGCACCACTATATCATCAAACATTCCGCCCTGTAGCTCAGCCTATGGCACTTAATTTGGGTGGAGGTGATTTGACAATGAACCCAAGTAAAGTTGTGCAATTTGATAGTTACAGTATAGTTCGTCAAGACGAAAATACTGTTTGGAAATGGAGTTTCTCTCCGCAACCGCAATCGGTAAGCAATGCTAACGTTCGTAATCCGCAAGTAGTGTTTGGGAGGCCAGGAAAATATGATGTAACACTTACAGTAACAACCCCTGCAGGAACAAGTTCTCGTACAATAGAGGATATGATAGTTATTGATGGACCTGAAGGAGTGAACGATAGTGAATTGGTAGGAGAGGTAGGAGTAAAAAGCAATGTAATATCATCTTTGGAGAGTTTGATATTTATCACATCAGGATTAACCTCCGATGGAGTTATTACCATTCACAATACAAAAGGACAGTTGATGCATACACAACAACTATTGTCAACAGATGATGAGGTTGAGATAAATCTTCCTAATCTAAGCAATGGAATATATATCTATTCTATCAAAACACCAACACAAAAATTCTTTGGAAAATTTATAATCAAATAACATATGAAAATACGTAATCTTATAGCAGGAATAGCTATTATGGCTTCAGGTTTGAGTCTGTTTGCTCAAACTTCGGCGGATATGGAAAAATACTACACTCCATATATGTTGGATTATTTACCGGCAGGCTCCCCTGCATGGATGGCAAAGTTGGCAAAACCGCAGAATCTCAACTATTATGCCATGCTCGATAGTTTTAATACATATTTAAGAGCCAATCCCGATGCTCGAAGAAAAACACCACAAACAAAACAGGTGGTAAATCATTTTCGTCGTTTTCAGGATGCATATGTGAACTTTGTCGATAAGGACGGAATAATACGCTTGCCAAAGGTTGAGCAATACCGCAAAGAGGTAAGCGATATGAATCGTATAATATCAAAAAACAACATATTGAAGTCCACATTAACCGACAACGATGAGGAAGGCAAATGGAAGGTGATATCTCCATATATAACATACGATATATATAGAAAGGAGGTCTCTCCCGCGCAAACAAATATTCAGAGATTTGCCGCTTCTCGTTCAAATCCAAATATATTGTATTGCGGTTCAGAGACAGGGTTAATATTTAAGTCAGTCGATAAAGGAATGAGTTGGACTCCATGTAATGGCGGAGAGTGGTTGTCAGGAGAGATAACGGCGGTTGACATTAGCCATACAAATCCAAATAAGGTAATTGTAGGAGCAGGAGGAGCATATTGGCTTACGACCGATGGCGGTACGGTTTGGAAAGATATTACTCCCGATCCATACAACTACAGTCGCACAAGTGCAGCGCAATTCAAACCTAACAACGATAAGGTAATTTTGGCAGGAACACGCACAAATCTATATCGCTCAACCGATGGCGGAGAAAATTGGTATATCATGCTTAACGGAATGGTTTTTGATGTAAGATTTTCACTTCAAAATCCCAACATATGTTATGCTGCCGTAAAACAAAACAACACAGTGGCATTTTACAAGAGTTCTGATGCCGGCGAGAGTTGGGAAAAGCTCTCGGTAACCGACCGTCCTTTGATTAGTGCCAGAATAGGATTAAGTGAAGCGCCAACAGGGGCAGATTATGTATATATATGGGCGTGTAGAATTGACAGTTATACTCAATACGACGACCTATACTTAAGCGGTTCTCCTTTAATATTTAAAAGCACTAATGCAGGAAATTCATTTACAGAGTATGACCCTGTAAGCCAAATGGAGACAGTCGATAAGTTTGGAGGACAAGGTTATTACGATATGGTGTGTGTAGCATCTGCAACCGATCCCGAAACAGTATTGTTTGGAATAATTCAACTTTACCGTTCAAAAGACGGAGGTAAGACAATAGAAAATATTGGTGGATATTATGGGAATAGCAGCAAGGCAAATTTCGATTTGCACTGCGACCAACAATGTATTCAAACCAATGGCTCTGGCGATACATGGCTCTCAACCGATGGAGGAATTATATATAGTAACGACTTTTTTGAGTGGCATGCCGAGGGTCGTTTCAGTGGAATATATGCTTCGGAGTTGTGGGGATTTGACCAAGGTTGGAACGAGGATGTTATGGTAGGAGGTAGAAATCATAACGGAAATATGTCGCAAATTGATCAGTACAACGGAGCAAGTATATATATGCGAGGATCGGAACGCCCAACAGGATATATTTTCTTGTCAAATCCACGCAAGGTATTTTATACCGATGGTAGTGGAGCGGTGATACTTCCTGACGACATGAACGATGAATTTGAAACCTTGTATAACTTTTGGATATATCCAAAGGAGTCTACTCAACACGGAATAGGATTTGAATTTGACCCACGATATGCACAATGTTTTTATGTGGTAAAAAGTAGTAGTTTCTGGGATGAGGAGTATAAGGTGTTATGGCGAACAACAGACGATGGATTATCATTCTCAGAGGTTTATAAGTTTAACAATCCAATATCGTCGGTTGCAGTTTCTCGATCAAACCCCAATAAGATAGTAGTGGGAACATACGGAAGAATATACTACTCGACCGATATGGGAGAGACATTTACAGAGTATATGATACCCGATGATATGACATATACCATAAACTATAAAATAGCCATACACCCTACAAATGAAAATGAAATATGGGTAAGCGATAATAACCCGGGAGGAATGTGGGTGACAAAAAACAACGGAGCAACATGGGAGAAATTTGATAAAGGATTAACCATAGCATCGTGGGATAATACTATAACGCCACATCAAGTGGGACGTTTCTTCCTTACAGGAAACGAAAAGAATGCAGTATATGCCGTTGCATTTACAATGGGATACTTGAACGAAAGATATACAACCCCACGAGGTCGACTTTTATATTGTGATGATACAACCGACGGATGGATTGATTTGCATGACGGATTACCAAAAGTAATGGTACTAAATCGTTTATTGCCTTTCTATAAAGAGGGAGTGGCTCGTTTAGCAACAAACAATGGAATTTGGGAGAGAGATTTGGTGGATAAAGAGTTTAAGCCCATAGCTCAACCATTGTTGTTGAATGTTGGTTCAGGGGATAATACAACATCATCTTATCCCACCGAGATACAACTTGAGAGTTATAGTATAGTAAATCAAACCAATGCCGAGTGGAAGTGGGATATAATGCCCGAACCATTATATATAAGTTCAAAAACCGAGCGTAATCCCGTTATGCGAATCGAAAAAGATCAGTCGTATGATATAACTCTTACGGTAACAACCCCTGCAGGAACCGATTCAAAAACCATAAAATCTATGATTAAGGGTTCAAAACCTGTGCCTGAAGATACGGGGGTAGAGGAGGCATATATCAATACTCGCAATCTTAAGCTAATTTCAGGCAATAGTGTAGAGACAGGGAAAGATTTCATCTTTGCACTTCAAAACATAGGAAGTATAGAAATGAAAATATACTCAACAAACGGTAAAATGGTATTAGCAAAAAAAGGTTCAGCAACAATCAATATACCAACTGAGGGAATGACTGCAGGAGTATATTTTTACATGGCACTCGATGATAAAGGATACAAATACACAGGAAAACTCTTGGTAAAAGAGTAGAAAAAGCTTTTGGATTCAGATGAAATATATAAAGCAGGCAATTTTTGTAGCAATCTCCTTATTCTCTGCGGTACTTTCGGCAAACGATAGTACTCAGGTTGATTTGGATGAAATTGTTATTGCGGCAAGTCGTTGGCACCAGAATATACACTCAGAGCCCGTAAAGGTAACACGTCTTGGCTTTGAGGCAACAAACTCATACAACCCACAAACAGCAGCAGATATGCTAAGCCTGTCGGGTGAGATATTTGTGCAAAAGAGCCAATATGGAGGAGGTAGCCCTATGATACGAGGATTTGCCACCAATCGACTGCTTTATTCTGTGGATGGAGTCAGAATGAATACCGCAATATTTCGTTCAGGTAACATTCAAAATGTAATCTCGCTCGACCCATTTGCAATAGCTTCAACCGAGGTGTTGTTTGGACCCGGAGCTGTAAGTTATGGAAGTGATGCAATAGGTGGAGTTATGGTTTTCTCAACTCTTTCGCCTCAGCTTTCCAAAACAGAAAAACCTCAGGTTTATGGTTCTGCAACGTTAAGAGGAGCAACGGCTTCGGGCGAATTTACAGGGCATGCACACGTAGGAGCCGGATTTAAAAAATGGGGATTTCTTACAAGTTTTACCTACTCAAAATTCGGAGACCTTAAACAAGGAACATGCGGACCTGAAGATTATATACAAAAATATATAGTGCAACCGAACTATTTAGTGGGTAAAAGTGTTAATGACATAGTAACAGTAAATACCAACGAGAGATTGCAAACCCCATCGGGTTATGACCAATTCAATATAATGCAAAAATTTCGCTATGCACCAAATCAACGTTTGAATTTAGAGTATGCATTTCATTATAGCCAAACCTCGGAGTATGCACGTTACGATCGTCATCAGCGAATGAGAAACGGTCTTCCTCGATATGCAGAGTGGAATTATGGCCCTCAAAAGTGGATGATGAATCAGATAAAGCTTGAGAGTTCCCGCTCAAATGTGATGTGCGATTCATTGAAAGTGAACGGAGCATTTCAAATATTTGAGGAGAGTCGCATATCGCGAGAATTGAATAAATCTCTCCGTGAGACACAAAGCGAGAGGGTAGAGGCATGGAGTGCAAATATCGATTTAAGAAAAGATATTCTCACTTCTCTGTCCATTTTTTATGGAGCAGAGTATGTTCAGAACAATGTTACGTCAATTGGCGAGGGGTTGGATGTGGTGACAAACGAAACATCTGTTGTAGCATCACGCTATCCAAAAGCCAAATGGTATAGTATGGGAGTATATACGCAGGTTGAGTGGGAGCCAATAAAGAGATTGAATATAGCTGCAGGATTAAGATATAACCACTATCTGATATCATCAGATTACTCAACAGCAGGATACGAAGTGCCATTTGATGAAAAGCAAAAATCGAATGCAGGAAGTGTGAGCGCTAATATCGGTCTTAATTGGCGACCCAACAGAGGTTGGTTGATGAGATTGAACTATGCACGAGGTTTTCGGGCTCCAAATGTTGACGATATGGGAAAACTTTTTGATAGTGCCGATGGCTACGTAACAGTACCCAATCCCTCGCTCAAACCCGAATATGCCGATAATATAGAACTCGGACTTGCAAAAAAGTTTGGGACGTTTTTAACCATTGATGTAACAGGTTATTATACACATTTGAACAATGCAATAGTACGTCGAAATTCCACCTTTAACGGAAGCGAAACATTGAGTTACGAAGGAGAGGATTGTCGTGTACAGATGTTACAGAATGCAGCCGTAGCAAATGTATGTGGAGTACAGGCAGGGTTAGATGCCAAGTTTGCCAAATGGTTCTACTTTAACGGAAGAATAAATTACCAGTATGGACGAGAGGAGTTGGATAATGGAGAGAAATCTCCATCGCGACATGCAGCTCCATTTTTTGGACGTATGGCATTAGGTTTTAAACATGAAAAAGTAACAGTAGAAGCATACTCCCTTTATCAAGGAGCATGCAGAGCAGAGAATATGCCCGAGGAAGAGAAACAGAAAACCGAGATTTATGCATTGGATGCAAACGGAAATGCTTATTCTCCCGCTTGGATAACAATAAATTTGCGAGCAACATACAATATATACAAAGGATTGACATTGAATACAACACTTGAAAATATAGCCGATAAACGATATCGTCCTTACAGTTGTGGAATAAGTGCTCCGGGCATAAACTTTACAGTAAGTGCAACATATAGTTTTTAGAGAGTCTATTTTTAGGGAGAAAACGAAATAAACGAAAGATCTATTATGAAATTATTACAACAAAAACTTGCAAAATATGATGCTCCACAAAAGGCAAAAGCATTAGGAGTATATCCCTACTTCAGAGCAATAGAGAGTGATCAAGATACAGAGGTAATCATAAACGGAAAGAAGGTCTTGATGTTTGGCTCTAACAGCTATTTGGGTTTGACAAACCATCCCAAGATAAAGGAGGCAGCCATTGAAGCAACAAAAAAATACGGAACAGGATGTGCCGGCTCACGTTTCTTAAACGGAACATTGGATATTCACACCCGATTAGAGCAACGTTTGGCAGAGTTTGTAGGCAAGGAGGAGGCAATAATCTATTCAACAGGATTTCAGGTTAACCTTGGAGTGGTTTCGTGTCTTACAGGGCGTGCCGACTATATAATCTGGGATGAGTTAGACCATGCCTCAATCATAGAGGGACGTCGATTGTCTTTCTCAACTCAACTAAAATACAAACACAACGATATGGACTCTTTGGAGAAGGTATTAAAATCTCTCCCCGAAGACAAAGTAAAATTGATTGTAACAGACGGAGTTTTTAGTATGGAGGGTGATGTAGCAAACTTGCCCGAGATAGTACGTTTGGCAGAAAAATACAATGCAGCAACATATGTTGATGAGGCTCACGGAATAGGAGTTTTTGGACGTAACGGACGTGGAACATGCGACCATTTTGGAGTAACCAAAGATGTTGATTTGATAATGGGAACATTCTCAAAATCGTTTGCTTCGTTAGGAGGATTTATTGCAACAGATGCCGTAACTGCAAACTACTTACGACACAACTCGCGTTCATATATCTTCAGTGCAAGTATAACTCCTGCATCAACAGCCGCCGCCAATGCCGCACTCGATATTATGTTGAGCGAGCCCGAGCGTATCGAGAATCTTTGGACTATAACAAATTATGCTTTGGATGGATTTCGCAATATGGGATGTGAAATAGGCAATACCTCAACACCAATCATACCGCTTTATATTCGCGATAACAACAAAACTTTTATGATTACCCGAGAGTTGTTTGAGGAGGGATTGTTTGTAAACCCGGTAGTATCTCCTGCGGTGCCAAGTCAAGATACCTTGATACGATTCTCGCTAATGGCAACACACACTAAAGAGCAACTTGATTATGCCTTTGATAAAATAGAGAAGGTATTTAAAAAATATGAAGTGATAAAATGAGTTGTTAGCTTTTAGTTTTCAGTTGTTAGCAATTGAGATTGAATATAAAATAAGAAAAGAGTTGCATTTTGAACGAAGTGCAACTCTTTTTGTATTAGAAGCTGTTTAAATTTTATTTCGGAATTATAAAAATATTTTTCAATAAAATTTAAACAGTTTCTTATTCTAACAACTAATATCTATTTCATGAAAACGAAATATACTGCCATAACAAGGCAGATGAATGCGGCAAGGTGATTCCAATGCAGAGCTTCGCCTTTGAAACATACCGAAGCAAAAATTGTAAACACCACAAGAGTAATAACCTCTTGAATAACCTTTAACTGCATAAGAGTGAAAGGACCTCCATTACCCACGAAGCCTATTCTGTTTGCAGGAATTTGAAAAGAGTACTCTGCCAAGGCAATACCCCACGAGAATAGAATAACCACCCAAATAGGCCAACCTGTAGAGATTTTCATATCTTGCAATTTAAGGTGTCCGTACCATGCAAGAGTCATAAATACATTTGATATGACTAATAAAATTACTGTGTAAAACGCTGATAAATACATGTGTTAAATTAGGAATTAGAAATTAGGAATTATCTTTTGTCGTAAAGGTGCTAACAACTCTTCTTCGGTAAATAGTCAGGCATAATGTTCTCCATACTTTTCCAAATGCTGCTTTTAACATTTGGGTTGAGTTTCTCGAGGTCTGCAATAACCTTTTCGGCATCGCTCCTAAAGCTACTCTTTTCGTAGGGGCAACTCTTTTTCTGAATAATATACTTCTCGTTTATAGCCAACTCTTTAATATCGCGCTCCTCAATCAAAGCCAAAGGTCTTATAATGGCAACATCAAATTTGTTCATCTGCATAAGAGGAGGCATTGAAGAGAATGAGCCCTGAAAAGCCATATTCATAATAAGAGTGGCAATAATATCATCTTTGTGATGTCCCAAAGCAATACGCTTAAACCCGTTCTTTTTTGCATACTCAAAAAGAGCTTTGCGTCTGTACCACGAACACAAGAAACATGGCGATTTGCGTTTGTCTTTTGTTAAGTCAATAGAGATATCAATAACCTCAAACTCCACGCCGAGCTTCTCGCAGAACTCCTTTAGATATTCAGTATCCGAAGCATAGCCCATACCTTCGTTTCTGATATGCAAAGCCGTAACGCTGAATTTGGGAGCATGAATCTTAGAACGCATAGCAAGCAATTGAGTAAGAGCCAACGAGTCTTTACCTCCCGAAAGACCAATCAGTACCTTATCTCCGTCGTTGATAAGCCCATAATCCTTGATACAAGTTCTTACCAACTTGTCGCACTTCTTAAGTAATGAGTTGCTATCTGTTTGCATCATAAAAATTTTGAGTTGCAAATTTACCACTTTCTTATAATAAGAGCCATAAAATTTGAGCATCTTTTTAAACTTTTCCTTAAATTTGTGTTCTATATAACAAAGAAGCAACAACATATATAAATGGAGATAAAGACAAAAATATATTCGATGCGTCCCATGCAGTTTGTAAACATAATACTGCATCTTCAACTTAAACGTTATCGTTACGTTGCAGTAGCTGTCGCAATATTATTGGTGGTTCTACCCATAATAAAACTACACTACATATACGCATCAATAATAGTGCTTTTCGGAACAGTGCCATTTATAATATTTCATCTCTACTTTTCGGCGCTCACACAAATAAAAATAAGTCCGTTTGCCGATAAATATATCCTAATAGAGGATAATAAACTAACAGTAGTTCCAACAATGGGAGATGTAAAAGAGTTTGCTCGCTCCGATATTAAATACATGGGGTATAATAGTGGCTACTACATACTATCAACTCCCGACAAAGGTCTGTTAATGGTATCTGCCGAAGCCTTTAATGACGAGAGTGAGCGAAATAAATTTTTAAAAACCTACGCTACAAATTAAACAATATTGTACCTTTGTATAATAAACAAAGAATCTATGAAAAGAGTAACCCATATAATCGTATCCCTAATTTTATTAGCATTACCTTTTGCTCTATCTGCACAAACACTCGAGGAGGCAAAAAAGATGTATAAGCAAGGCGAATTTGCGAAACCCAAAGAGGTGTTTAAAAAACAGCTAAAGAGTCGTCCAAACGATGCACAACTCAATCAGTGGTATGGAGTGTGTCTTTACGAAACAGGCGAACGAGACAAAGCAGAACCATATCTGCAAAAAGCAGCAAAAAAGAAGATACAAGACTCATATCTATATTTGGGAAAAATTGCATTTGATGCATATAAGTTTACCGAAGCAAAAGAGTATTTTTCACAATATACCGAAGCCCTTGAAGGAAATAAAAAAGATACAACTCCCGGTAAAAGATTGTATGACAGAGCCGAAAAATGCGAATCAATGTTGCGCCGAACAGAGAATGTTAGAATAATAGACTCATTGGTAATATCGCGCGATAGATTTTTAGACGCATATAAACTATCTCACGAATGTGGAACAATATCGTACGTTGCCGATATCTTTAAAGATGAAGAGCAGGGAGGAACATTGTACAAAAATCAGCGCAACGACAAAGTAATATATGCATCTGCATCTGATGGCAAATACTCAATAAACATGCGTAACTGTATGAATGACGGTAATTGGAGTGAAAATATCCCTGTTGATGTAATGCCCGAAGTTGAAGGAAATATAGCATACCCATATCTCTTAAGTGATGGATTGACAATATATTTTGCGACAGATAACGATTCTCTCTCAATAGGAGGATACGATATATTTGTAACACGTAAAAACTTAAACAGCGATGAGTATCTCTCTCCAAGAAATATGGGAATGCCATTTAACTCAACAGCCAATGACTATATGATGGTAGTGGATGAGTATCACAATATAGGATGGTTTGCCACCGATCGCAATCAACATCCCGATAGTGTGGTAGTATATACATATATCCCTAATGAGGTAAAAGAGTTGTACTCAGGATTATCTCTCGATTTAATTATCCCATATGCACAAATTACATCTATATCAGACACTTGGCGTAGTGGTGAGGAGGAGAGTTATAAGACATTGTTGAGCCAACTCGATGCACCTGTAGCACCCAAAGAGGATAAAGAGAAAGCCGAGTTTGAGTTTGTGGTAGCACCTGGAGTAATCTATACAAAATACTCACAATTTAAGAGCAGCAGTGCATTGGAATCGTACAAACGTTCCGAAGAACTTGAACGAGAAATAGAGAAACAGAAAGCAACACTCAAAGCATTGCGTAAAGAGTATTCCAAAGCATCGCAATCTCAACGAGAGCAACTTACTCCCTCAATCTTAAAAGCAGAGGAGTATATAAAAACACTATACCCACAACCCGAGCAATACCGCAATGCGGCGAGAGTGGAGGAGATGGAATAGTTGTTAGTTGACGAGTTCGGTTTTGTCAGCTATCAGATTAATCGTATTTTTACTAAACTTATTAAAACTAATAGCCTCAAAACCGATATTGATTCAGATGAAGAGTGGACGAATTTATTAGAAGAGTCATACATTGTTAAATGTTATATTTTAAAGTTATGCTCTAATAATAAGTCTATAGGGTTTATTTATACAAAGAGAGAGGATTTCAATGGAAAAATATTTTCTGTTCACGGAGGTGGTTGGGAAAAACCTCTAATGTGTTATCGTGGATATATATTAATGTTGACGTATCTTCTTAGTAATGGACTCAAAGTAAGAACCTATTGTCAGTTATCAAATCCTACTGCAATACGTTTTTCAAGAAGTGTAGGTTTTGTACCATATCGCTATACACAAGATGAAGTGTTTATGTGGATATCATATAAAAGACTCAAAAGCAGTAAGATTTATAAGTATTTTTATAAATAAACATTGTTTAAAAGACTTTATGTAATGATATAATAATGGCATATGTTTGAAACTAAAGTTTCTTCATACGCCATCGTTATTTATTTGTAGAGGATATCCCAATTGATGTGAAACAATAACCAAATTCCTCGTTATAACTAACAACTACAATAGTTGTATATTATGTTTCAAGCACTCTGCAATTTGTTCTTCGGGCCAAATACTTGCTTGAACCTCTCCAATGTGAGCCTTTTGCAAAAGGTACATACACAAACGAGATTGACCGATACCTCCACCAATTGAAAGAGGAAGCTCGTCGTTCAACAACATTTTGTGGAAGCTCAATTCTGCACGCTCTGGGCAACCCTTAATCTCCAATTGGCTCTTAAGAGCAACTTTGTCAACCCTGATACCCATTGACGATAACTCAAAAGGAATATCCAAAATTGGATTCCATAGCATAATGTCTCCGTTCAAACCTCTGTAACCGTCGCTATTCATGGTTACCCAATCGTCGTAGTCGGGGGCGCGACCATCGTGAGGCTCGCCGTTCGATAGGTTTGAACCGATACCAATTATAAACACTGCACCATATTTCTTTGTGATTTTCGCCTCTCGCTCTTTTGGAGTGCAGTCGGGGTATAGTTGCAATAACTCTTCAGAGTTTATAAATGTAATGTTCTCGGGCAAAAATGGAGTAATGTGAGGGAAGCTCTCATAAACCTCCATCTCCAACTCTTTAATAATTGCATAAAGCTTATTTACAACCTCTTTTAGGTATTCAAGGTTGCGTTCTTTCTCAGTAATAACTTGTTCCCAATCCCATTGGTCAACATACAATGAGTGTAGGTTATCTAAATCCTCGTCACAGCGGATAGCGTTCATATCGGTGTAGATACCATAACCGGGAGATATTCCGTAAGCTCCCAATTTCATACGTTTCCATTTAGCAAGAGAGTGAACCACCTCTGCTCGTTTACCCATACATTTGATGTTAAACGATACGGGAGCCTCTTTGCCACTCAAATCGTCATTTACTCCTGTTCCCGATAATACAAACAATGGGGCTGTAACACGACGAAGGTTAAGCTTCTTTTTAAGTTTATCTTGAAACGAAACTTTTAATGTTTTAATAGCCTCCTCGGTAGTTTCGGGAAGCAATTTAAGTTTATAGTTTCTTGGTATTATTAGTGCCATAATAGGTTCAAAACTGTTTTTTCTTGTACAAATATTCTGCGAATATACGAAAAATAGCGTTGTTCTTCAATAAGTTTTGCTATAAAAATTTACAAATCTCTATTATCGGGGTATAATAAATATCGATTTCTTAACTTTTTGTATCTATCAAGTTCTTCTTTCCATCGGGCTTTAATCTCTTGTTCGGTTTTTCCGTTGATAATATCCGAACGTAGTTGTCCGTCTCCCGAGAGTTTTTCAAAAAAGTTGTTGCTATTAAAGAATTTCTCTTTGTTCGATGAGTTTTTATACATCTCAATCAAATATTTTAGCGAGAAACCTTGTGGCTCTTTCTCCTCCCTTAAATCAATGCCGTAGCAAGTTTGCCCTTTGTGAAGCGGATTTTTATCAAACCCTTCAAGAGGGGTAGGGGTAAAAGAGAACTTTCCTAAACATTTATCAGGAGCGCCAATCATCTGGAATGGGTAGTATGTGCCACGTCCCACGCTAATGGTTGTTCCTTCAAACAAACAAAGCGAGGGGTATAGAGCAATGCTTTTTGCGTTAGGCAGATTTGGCGATGGCTTAATTTTAAGTTCATACTTCTCTCCGTGCCTCCAGCCATCAACTGCAATTACTTTTAAATTCAAACTCTTTGTGTTACCCCAATTCTCGCCCTTAATCATAGAGGCAAGTTCTCCAACCGTCAGTCCGTGCATAATAGGCAAGGGTAGAGTCCCTACAAACGATTTCAAATTCATATCCATCATTGCACCATCAACAAAGTCGTTTGGGTTTGGGCGGTCAAGAACTAAAAACTCTTTGCCAAACTCAGTAGCCGATTGCATGGCATAATACATGGTTGAGATATATGTATAAAACCTTGCTCCCACATCTTGAATGTCAAACACAATCAAATCGATATCCGACAGTTGTTCAGCATTAGGCTTTTTGTTTTTTCCGTAGAGCGAAATAATCTTAACTCCGCTTTTTGAATCTACTCCGTCCTTAACACTCTCTCCTGCATCGGCATTACCTCTAAACCCATGTTCAGGGGCAAATATGGTCTCTATTTTAACTCCTCTTGCAATAAGAGTGTCAACAATATGAGTGCCGTTTTCTGTTACCGATGTTTGGTTTACAATAAGAGCAACTCTTTTGTCTGTTGTGATATTTAAAATCTCCTCAATTTTGTCGGCTCCGCATTTTACCTGGGCATTTACATAAACAAAAGAGAATAGTAATATAAATGTTATAAATCTTTTCATGTTTTGGGTAGCTATCTATTACAAAAGTAAACAATCCTTTGTCTGAAACAAAAAAAATAACTAAAATTGCAAATGTAAACTCTATAAAAATATGAAACACTATACAAAAAGTATAATAATCGCATTTTTTGCGCTGTTGTCATATGGCGTAGCCTATGCTCAAGAGGCTGTTAATGATACAGTAATATTTTCGCGTACTTGTAAATTTGAGGAGTCTATCGATGTTATAGGATTTGAAAAGCGATTGAAGGATAAAGACGAATTATATATTGTTCGTAATAATACTCAACATACAATAACTCTTATAAAATTGAGAGTCTTTTACAAGACAACAACAGATGAAATGTTGGATTATAGAGAAGTAACTCTTCGTGGCGAGTTTTTGCCTCAAACAACAAAACAATTTGAGGTTGAAAGTTTTGATAAAGGCAAACGCTACTATTACATTGAATCGCCCGATCAGAATCCCAAGTTAGAGGGTTATCCCTTTAAGATAACCTACGAACTTCTCCGCTACGATGTTGCAGTTACTAAATAATTAGGAAATCTGCTCCCGCTCGGCATTGCTCAAATAAATTTGGCAATGCTCTCGCTTAATCGCAAAATTGTGACTAAGTTACGCACTAATTCCTAATTCAATAAAACATTCGCTCCATAAAATGTGTTATAGAGAGGGATAACCAAATGGTTATTTCTCTTTTTTTAGTTTAATGTTTTAATTGGAGGACAAATTTATGATGCCTGTAAAAAAGGGGCAGAACTGGCTGCCTATGATTTTTCACGATTTTTTTGGTAACGAGTGGATTGAACGAGCAAAAAGTGCTTCAACTCCTGCGGTAAATATCATTGAGAATGATAAGGAGTATGAGGTTCAAATTGCAGCACCCGGAGTTAGCAAAGAGGATATTTCGGTAAATATCAACGAAGATAACTACCTCGAAATAACCGTAGAGGAGAAGAAGGAGAATGACGAAAAAGACAAAAAAGGAAAATATCTTCGTCGCGAGTTTTCATACTCTCAATTTCGTCAAACCCTCGCATTACCCGATAATGTCGAAGCCGATAAAATTGAGGCAACTCAGCACAACGGTATATTAAAGGTTGTAATCCCCAAAAAGGCTTTGCCTGCACCTAAAGAGCCTAAAAAGATAGCAATAAAATAGGAAGTCTAAAAAGCGTATTTCTTCGTTATGCTCGCTTTCGAAATCCTCATTTACGTTTAGTAAACTGCGGTTTCTTGAGCATCGCAAGCCTTGAACTACAACTTTTTATCTTCTTATTCGCCAAGTATAGTTTCTGTACGAACTGTTTTTGCCAAGAATGGCAAAGCGGATATTCTCTATGGGGCGAATAAAATCGTAAAAGAGAGTCTCAAAACCGTTAACACCACAGTTTAATGTTTTTGAGGCTCTGTTTATAATAATACTTTGACTCAAATATCTTATTGCAAACATGCTAATAGCTATTGTGTATAGCAAATAGTTGGAGATTATTCCCCATACAACAATTGCAATAAAGCTGATATAAAACAAAATACAACTTATCTGCTCAATTCCAAAAACAAAATGAGCCGAAGTCTTTAAAATCTTATCTGTAAAAGAGCGTCTTAAACGCATCTCTCTCAAATCTCCGTTAATATCGTACATTCTATTTTCAATAGCAGCTTCGCTCGATAGTTCAACGCGACAATTCTCCTTTGTCATAATCTCGTTGGCAAAAATATCATCTTCGCCATACTGAACCGATAGGTTGCTCGAAAAGCCTCTGTTGTTAAAGAACAACTCTTTTCTAATAAACATATTTGTTCCCTCTCCCATATAGGGGCGACGCATGATTGCATAGCTGAAAAATTTTAGCTTAAAGAATAGACGATAAAATCTATAACTCCACTTGGCTTTCTCTTCGCCCAACTCATAGCTGTTGCCAATAACAATATCGATGTCGGTAATAAAGTTTCTAATCATCTTAGCCAACCATTTGTTAGAAGTTGGGCGACAGAAAGCGTCTGTAAAACCAACAATGTCATATTTTGTGGCTTTAATACCTACGGTTAGGGCAAGTTTCTTTCTGCTTAACGAATGAGCCTCTCTGGGAACATATGTGTAGCTCAAATTGGGGTATCTCTCTTTAAGAAGAGTTACCGTATCCTTTAAGTCGCTATCATCTCCGTCATTAACAATAACAACCTCAAAGTTGGGGTAATCTTGTTCTAAAAAGGCAATAATGTGTTGCCCTATATCGTCAAAATTCTCATTGCAATATACAATCACCGAAACATTAGGTTTGGCAGCACTGTGCCAAAATTTTCCCTTCTCGCTCTTTTTTGCATAACGTGTAGGTTTTGCAAACATAGCAATATAGAAGAAGCATTGAATAAACCAAATGAAAGCAAGCGATGCCAAACCCCAAAGTTCGGCAGTAGAGAAATTTTCGATAAAAAAGTTATATATATACATTATTATTTAGTAAAAATCAGATGAATATCTAACTACAAAAGTTCGTTGTTTTTAATAGCAGGAGCAAGTCTCTCGGCAATTGAGGGATACTCTTTAGAGCGCAGAAAACGATTTATAACCTCAACGTGCCCAAAGTGGTGGAGGTCAGTACCTACAAACGAAACGTACCCTCTGTTTGCCAACCATAGAGCTGTCTCTTTTTCTCTGTCTCCGTAATAACCAGCCAAAGAAAGAAGGTTGATTTGAAATTCGCAACCGGCGTTAAACAGTTCGTCATAAACCTCTTTCTTGCGTTGGTAGTAACCATAGCGTTCGGGGTGGGCAAGAATAGGCTTTATATCCTTGAGTTGAAGCTCATATATGATATTCTTTAAGTCGATAGGTGGCTGAACAAACGAGTTCTCGATTAATAGATAATTGTTTGGCATAACAAGCAGATTATCATCCTCAATCATTTTTCTGAATCTGTCATCAATTCTGTGTTCGGCAGAGAATTTTACTTCCATTTCCGTTCCCGTATCAAGCATTCGGGTAGAAAGTTTATCGTAGGCATTTTTGATGCTTTGAGGAGTGTTTTCAAAATTCTCTTCTGCAATATGCGGAGTTGCAATAATCGCGGTTATACCCCAACTTTTCATTGCATCCAAAAGGGCTATTGATACATCGGTGTTTGGCGAACCATCATCTATGCCCGGAAGAACATGTGAATGAATATCAGTAGAGTAAAAAAGTTTTTGAGGCTCAGCCTTTTCTTTCTTTTTAAAGAAATTGAATAACATTATCTTATTTGCTATTAAAAACTAATGCGAAGATACTACTTTTTTTTGAGAGACGAAAGCCTCTTTTTATATATAAAGATGAGCTATTGAGAATTATTCAATAAAAAAGAGTATAAAACTTTTTGCCAAGTAAAAAATTTTGAGTACCTTTGCGTGCCATTACGAGAGAACTATATATGCACGCCACCAACGTGCTACTAATTTCGGAAACAATTAAAAATACAATATAACAATGAAAAAAGGACTTCACCCCGAAAATTACCGCGAGGTTGTTTTCAAAGATATGTCGAACGAGGAGATCTTCATCACACGTTCAACAGTAGCAACAAAAGAGACAATTGAGGTTGATGGTGTAACTTATCCTTTGGTAAAACTTGAGATTACCAATACTTCACACCCATTCTTCACAGGTAAACAAAAACTTGTCGATACAGCAGGTCGCGTAGACAAGTTCATGAGCCGTTACGCAAAATTTGCGAAGAAGAAATAATTGTTATAAACAATATAAAGAGAGCCTCGCTTAATAGCAAGGCTCTCTTTTTGTTTGTATGCCTTTATTATAAAAGGCAATCTACGTTGTTATTATCAATATTCTACCTCAGTCACGTACTTTTGTGTACGCTCCTTTCGATCTAAATCTCAAAGCCTTGTATCTTACAAATTCTAACAACCCTTATCAACGCACATATATAATTAGCAATCTGCTTTGGGGACAATAAAAAATTAGACCAATTAGTCAATTGGGCATTATAAGGATGCGAACCAAAAATCACCTTTTAGCCCTTCTCTTGGGCGTAGGAGATTAATTGCTAAATTTATAATCTATTAGAAGTTTGTTATATATTTTAGAAAGAAAGGAATACAATAAGAAAAAATATTTATCTTTGTAATGGTGAATTGAAATAATTCATCAATTTTTGAGAAATAGTAGCGTTATGCTCTCTTGTTAATGAAAACCTAGGAAATTTTCAAAAGTACAAAGAAGGCATGATGGTTTCACGTGTATTCACGTGGACTGTTATATCCATATTTGTACTTTGGGTTTTCCTAGGACCTTCATTAGCAATGTGGAATAAATAGTCCACGTTTCTTTTTATAAATTTTTCAGTTTTTAATTTCTAAAAATTATTTATTATGGCAAGAGAAAATGTGCCTATAAAAGTAGGAATCCTTGATTTATTAGGTGGTGTTAATGGTGCACAATTTGTAATACCTGCATATCAAAGGAATTATACATGGACGGCAAAGAAAGAAGTTCATCAATTGCTTTATGATTTATTGGCAGTGTTGACCAAAGAACGTTCTAAACATTTTGTTGGAATAATGATTTATCTTGAAAAATCAATTACTCCGTTTCATTGGGAACGTTCTGTTATTGATGGACAGCAGCGTTTAACAACTATCTTTTTAACTCTATATGCGGTAAAGGAATTAATGATTGAAAAGGGGATAGCTTTAGATGCAGAAAAGTTAGAGAATCAATATTTGATAAATCCTTATGATGAGGTTAGTAAATTTAAACTGAAACCCTTGGTCTCTGACGATGAAGTATATCAGCATATAGTAAAAAGAGATTTTGTTAACATAAAAAATAGGAATTCTAATGTATATAAGAATTTTATCTATATAAAAGACGTGTTAAGAGATGTTTCAGAGAAATATTCTTTTAATGATATTCTTAGAGCTTTAAATAATTTGTATATAGTATGTGTTCCGATAGGAGAGGATGATTATCCTCAAAAAATATTTGAGAGTATTAATGCTACAGGAATAAAGCTTACAGCTTCAGATCTTATTCGTAATTTCCTTTTGATGCCTATTGTTAGCGATAAGCAAGATGAATATTACGAAAAATATTGGAAGCAAATTGAAGAACTTGTTGATTATGATGCAAAAAAATTAGAAGCATTCTTTCGCTTTTTTATAATGGCAAAAAAAAGAAGTCTTGTTAATAAAAATGCAGTTTATCAACAATTTACAAAATGGTATGATGAATATATTATAAATGTTGATATAGAAGACGTCTTTATTGAAATAGTAAATTATGCTAAGTGCTATAATTATTTATATAAAGCTCCGATAGATAAACTAGACAAAGATTTAAGAGAATCCATTTTTGAGTTTAGACTTAACTTATCTGATATGCCAGCTCCATTATTAATGGAATTGTATTCAATACATTTATACCATTGTGATAACAATGAAAATGAGTTGTCTGCAAAACAATTGTCAGAAATTATTACAATTTTGAATTCATATTTGATGCGTCGCTCTTTGTGTGGTATGGATACTAGTGATATATCAAATTATTTCCCTGAATTATTAAGAAGTTTGCTAAATTTCTGCAATGCAGATTATTCTGACATTGTTGAAACTTTTAAACGTTTCTTGGTAGATAATAATCGCTCTAATGCAAGAGAAATGCCAGATGATAAACGCTTAGTAGAGCGAATAAAGCATGCGAATATGTATAGGTTAAGACAGTGGGTGAATATATTTTTTCGTAAGTTAGAATCAGATGGAAATCCTGCTCCAGTAGATTTTTCCGCTTTGAGTATTGAGCATTTAATGCCTCAGACACCAACTAAGTTATGGATGGTAAGCTTGGAGTGTGATGAAGATTCTTATGAGTCAAATGTTAATAGATTAGGGAATTTAACATTAGCTGCGAAATCTGATAATAGTAGGATGAGTAATAATGTTTGGGAGTATAAGAATAAAATTCTTGCATCAACAAACCATCTAAAGATGAATTCAACTCTATTAGCATGTGATAGATGGAAATTAGAAAATATAGAGAATAGAACAGATGAACTAATAAAAGAAATTGCTCGTTTGTATCCGTATTACAGCAGTAAGGCAGGTTTTAAAACTTTTCCGTCAAAGAAAATAGATAGACTCAAAATTTTTATAGAAGATTATGGAATTAAGGCCTCGGCATATTACTATCCTGAGACAGATGCGGTTGAAGTTAAAGCTGGATCTATATTGAGAAATGTAAATGAAGAAGATGATTTTGCAAAACTTTTATCTCCTTTTAGGGAAATGTTACTAAAAAATGGGAGACTCCATAAGGAAAATGATAAGTTGGTGTTTGCTCAAAATTATCTTTTTGAAAAAGAAGGCTTGGGAATGTCTGCGACTATAATACTCTCTGAATATATTAAGGATCCTGAAATTATTTGGCATTTGGCAAATGGATCAACATTGAAAGAATGGAAAGATGCTAGGAGTAATGAATCAATCGAAACTGTTGAAGAAAATTTTGCAGAAAGTGATAGTATAGATATTATTTTAAATCATAAGGTAGGAAGTAGATTATTGTTGCAAACGAAAAAAGTTGATTGGTCTTTAATGACAAGTTCTATAACATTATCGAATGAATGTAGAGAAAAAATTCAAAGTAATGGTGATTGGCGAATGAAAATAAATGAGCGGCGTAACGTGAAAATAATAATAAATGATGAATATTTTGATTCATATATGCACTATTATAATTATGATGGTCGTCCTAATCCTGTAATGCAAATAAGATACCCTGGTAGAAAAAGTTTAATTGTTAGTAGGCTTAAAGATATATGCTCTGAAAAGTATTATGATTTGGAACAAAAACGCTTAAGCGAGGAAAATGGAATAATATATAAAGAGACATCAGGAGATAGATATGTCCATATTTATATGACGGAAAAACCAAATGTGATTAGGTTTGTTTTTAAGTAATTTTTTCAGAAAATTACCATTAATCGATTATACAAATAGCCCCAAAGTTTGTAAAAGCTTTGGGGCTATTTCTTGGGGATAGGAGATTAATTTCTAATAATCAGTTCGTCGTTCTGAGCATCTATGGTAATTGGTTTGCTTCTATCAACCTTTTGAGCAAGAAGTTCTTTAGAAAGGTGGTTAAGTACGTCGCGGTGAATAACTCTCTTAACAGGTCTTGCGCCAAATTGAGGATCGTAACCCTCGTGGGCGATATATTTAACAGCCTCGGGGGTAAAGTTAAGGGTAATGCCGTTTTGCGCCAATAGTTTTTTAACTCCGTTCAATTGAATCGAAACAATCTCTCCAATTTCCTCTTCGTTAAGAGGAGCAAACATTATAATATCATCAATACGATTTAGAAACTCAGGACGAACACTCTGTTTCAATAACTCCATCACTTCGTTTTTGCTCTTTTCGATAATCTCCTCTTTGTTTGTTGAGTTTAGCTTCTCAAAGTTTTCGCGAATAAGAGAAGAACCGATGTTCGATGTCATTATAATAATGGTATTTTTAAAGTTTACCAAGCGTCCTTTGTTGTCAGTTAAACGACCATCGTCAAGTACTTGGAGCAATGTGTTGAACACATCTGGGTGAGCCTTCTCAATTTCGTCGAAAAGCACAACCGAGTAGGGTTTTCTTCTAATGGCTTCGGTAAGTTGACCTCCTTCGTCATAACCAACATATCCTGGAGGAGAACCAATGAGACGAGTAACGCTGAATTTCTCTTGATACTCGCTCATGTCAATACGAGTCATCATATTTTCGTCGTCAAACAGATACTCGGCAAGAGCCTTTGCAAGTTCGGTTTTACCCACACCTGTAGTTCCTAAAAATATAAATGAACCTATCGGACGTTTGGGGTCGCTCAAACCAGCTCTACTGCGTCTTACAGCATCCGAAACCGCAGTAATGGCCTCCTCTTGACCAACCACTCTGTTGTGTAGCTCCTCCTCAAGGTTCAGGAGTTTCTCTCGTTCGCTTTGCAACATCTTAGTGACAGGAATACCCGTCCAGCGAGATACAACATCTGCAATATCATCAGCGGTGACCTCCTCTTTAATCATTGCATCATCGCCTTGCAATGTTTTAAGACGTTCCTGAGTCTCTTTAATTTCATTCTCTTTAGCAACAATTTTTGCATATCTTATCTCTGCAACCTTGCCATAATCACCCTCACGTTCGGCCTTTTCAGCCTCGTATTTAAGATGCTCAATATCAATTTTGTTTTGCTGTATCTTGTTAACCAACTCTTTTTCCGAGTTCCATTTTGCGCTATAACGCATCTCCTCCTCTTTAAGATTTGCGATAGAACGGTTAAGTTCCTCTAATTTCGCTTTATCGTTTTCGCGTTTAATAGCCTCTCGTTCAATTTCAAGTTGCTTAATCTTACGGCTTGTTTCATCAAGTTCTTCAGGAACAGAGTCCACCTCCAAACGAAGTTTAGCGGCAGCCTCGTCCATAAGGTCAATGGCTTTGTCGGGTAAGAAGCGGTCTGTGATATATCGTGATGATAGTTGTACGGCAGCAATAATAGCCTCGTCTTTAATCCTTACTTTATGGTGATTCTCATATCTCTCTTTCAAGCCTCTTAAAATTGAGATTGTATTTGCCTCATCTGGTTCATCAACCATGACAATTTGGAAACGACGCTCGAGAGCCTTGTCTTTCTCAAAATATTTTTGGTATTCGTCAAGAGTGGTGGCACCTATCGAACGAAGCTCGCCACGAGCCAAAGCAGGTTTCAGAATATTTGCTGCATCCATTGCGCCCTCTCCTTTACCTGCACCAACAAGAGTGTGAATCTCATCTATAAACAAAATTATCTCTCCTTCGGCATGTATAACCTCGTTTACAACAGCTTTAAGACGCTCCTCAAATTCACCTTTGTATTTTGCTCCTGCAACAAGGGCTCCCATATCCAACGAGAAAATCTCTTTTCTCTTAAGGTTCTCGGGAACATCGCCTCTTACAATTCTATGAGCAAGTCCCTCGGCAATAGCCGTTTTACCGGTACCGGGTTCTCCAATAAGAATAGGATTGTTTTTAGTTCTACGGCTTAATATTTGAAGTACTCTACGAATCTCATCATCTCTACCAATAACGGGGTCTAACTTGCCATCTCTTGCACGTTCGTTAAGATTAATGGCATATTTCGATAGCGCATTATACGTCTCCTCTGCACTTGCATCATTAACCTTTTTGCCTTTTCTAAGTTCATCAATGGCACTTCCAAGTCCCTTTTCGGTAATGCCTGCGTCTTTCAAAAACTGACTGACTCTGTTTTTTACCATTACCAAAGACATAATGATGCTTTCCAAAGCAACAAATTGGTCTCCACATTTTTTAGAATACTCCTCGGCTTTGGTTAAAACCTCATTACATTCACGGCTTAAATAAGGTTCTCCGCCATTGACTTTTGGTAAAGTATTAATCTCTCTATCTACTAAATTTGTCAATAACGAGACATTTGCTCCCAATTTGTTAAAAAGGAATTCGGCAACAGAGCCTTCAATCCCCATAACGCCTTTGAGCAAGTGAAGTGTCTCGATAGACTGATTGTTGTTTCTGTTAGCAATCTCAACGGCCTTTTGAATAGCCTCTTGCGATTTAATTGTAAAGTTGTTCATATTCATAACTCAAATCTCCTTTCGGTAACAAATGTTTTTACTTCAATAATAACAAACTAAATGCCATTGGGTTTTAAATGACAAAATGTCTGTTTTTCAGATGTTTATAACTAATATGTGTCACTATTGTTTTCAGAACTCGTTGAAATTTTGCAAGTTGCGTAACTGACAAAAAGACATGTTTTTAAAGAGTTTGAAATAATAAAGGGTGTTTACTTGTCATATGTTAAAAAAATAAATAGTTCAAACTCTATATATTTCGCTCTCGTTTCACTATCTTTGCATAAGTGAATAATGTCAACCAACGACGCAAATACACCTATGGAATTTGAACTGATAAAAAACGATATATGCAGTAATGCAAGAGCAGGAGTGATAACCACTTCTCATGGAAAAATTGAAACACCAATATTCATGCCTGTAGGAACGGCGGCAACTGTAAAATGCTGTCATCGTCATGAATTGGAAGAAGATATAAATGCTCCAATAATATTGGGAAACACATACCATTTGTATCTTCGTCCGGGGCTTGATATATTAAGAAGCGCGGGTGGTTTGCATGGATTTTCGGGATGGAACAGAGCCATGCTTACAGATAGTGGAGGATTTCAAGTATTTTCACTTTCAGGAAATAGAAAATTAAAAGAGGAGGGAGTACACTTCCGCTCACACATCGATGGAAGCAAACATCTCTTTACGCCCGAAAACGTAGTTGACATTCAACGAGTAATAGGTGCAGATATAATGATGGCATTGGATGAGTGTACACCAGGAACAGCCGATTTCTCGTATGCAAAAAAATCGTTGGATTTAACCATGCGTTGGTTGCAACGAGGATGGAAACACTTCAACGAAACAGAACCATTATACGGACATAGTCAAACATTCTTTCCCATAGTGCAAGGATGCGTATATCCCGAACTGCGTTGTCGTGCAGCCGAGGAGGTTGCTGCACTTGGAGCAGAGGGTAATGCCATTGGTGGATTGGCAGTTGGTGAGCCTGCCGAGCAGATGTATGAGATGATTGAGGTTGTAAACGAAATACTACCAAAAGACAAACCTCGTTACCTTATGGGAGTAGGAACACCAGCCAACATACTTGAGGCAATAGAACGAGGAGTGGATATGTTCGATTGTGTGATGCCAACCCGCAACGGACGCAACGCAATGCTATTTACTCGCAATGGAATAATGAATATGCGAAACAAAAAGTGGGCAACCGATTTCTCGCCGATAGAGGAGGGAGGAGCATCATATGTCGATGAAGCATATACAAAAGCCTATCTTCGTCACCTATTCATCAGCGACGAATTCTTGGCAATGCAGATAGCATCGTTACACAATTTGGCATTCTATCTATGGTTGGTTCGCGAGGCACGTCGTCAAATACTTGCAGGAACATTCAAGCAATGGAAAGACGAGATGATAGTAAGAGTAACAACAAGACTATAAAACAACTTTTTTACTTATGCTTAAGAAAATAGACTTTTACATAATAAAGAAGTTTTTAGGAACATACATATTTGCAATACTATTGATAATATCTATTGCAGTGGTGTTTGATATAAATGAGAAAATCGACGACTTTATAAACGCACCATTGAAAGAGATAATCTTTGATTATTATGTAAACTTCATACCCTATTATGCAAACCTGTTCAGTCAGTTGTTTACCTTTATTGCGGTAATATTTTTTACATCGAAATTAGCCGACAACTCTGAGATAATAGCGATACTCTCAAGTGGAATAAGCTTTAAGCGACTAATGGTGCCTTACATGGTATCGGCGGCAATAATATCATCGTTGACATTTACGCTAAACAGCTTTGTCATACCACCTGCAAACAAAACCAGAATAGAGTTTCAGAACAAGTATGTATCAAATAAAAAGGTCGATTATGCAGCCAATGTTCAGTTGCAGGTATCTCCGGGAGTCATAGCATACATAAACCGATATGACGATAACCTTAAAACAGGCTATCGCTTTTCAATGGAAAAGTTCGAAGGAAAAAGCCTTAGATCAAAACTAACAGCAGAGTCGATACGTTATGATAGTGCCTACCATTGGATTGTGCGTAACTATACGATACGCGATTTTGATGGAATGGAGGAGACCTTCCGAAAAGGCACACGTTTAGACACAATTATAACAATAGCGCCGTCCGACTTTTTGATATCGCGTTACGATGCCGAACTTATGACAACACCCGAGCTTTATCGATACATAGAAAAACAAAAAGAGCGAGGAGCATCAAACGTAAAGCCCTTTCAGATAGAGTATGAAGGACGTATAGCATCCATATTTGCCGCATTCATATTAACATCAATAGGAATGTCGCTATCCTCACGAAAAGTAAAAGGAGGCATGGGAGTAAACATTGGAATAGGACTGATATTGAGTTTTACATACATCATGTTCTCAACAATATCGTCCACATTTGCAACCAATGGCGACATGTCACCGCGATTTGCAGTATGGTTGCCAAATATACTATATATAATAATAGCCATTTACCTTTATACAAAAGCACCCAAATAGTACTACTTAAAAACAAATATCAAAAAAACGAGACAAATATTTGTTTTTAAATATCTTTTGTTGTAAAATTGTATCCCTAAAATAAAAACACAGTGTCAAAGAGAATACACGTAATATCATTTCAAGTACCTTATCCTGCCGATTACGGAGGAGTAATAGATGTCTATTATAAGGTAAAAGCATTAAAGGATGCAGGATACAAAGTAGCCTTGCACTGCTTTGCCTATAAGGGAAGAAAAGATTCACCATCGTTGCATAACATTGCCGATGAGGTATATATCTACAAGCGCAACACATGTGTTTTAAACCGAATGTTGTTAAAGCCCTACATAGTAAAGAGTCGCCAATCAAAAGAGCTATTGGAACGTCTATTGCAAGATAACGACCCTATACTATTCGAGGGACTACACACAACGCATCTATTATCGTCACCACTGTTAAAGGATCGCAAAAAATTTGTGAGAGCCCACAACATCGAGGGAGAATATTACAAATATTTGGCAGATGCAACAGTGTCGATGAAGAAAAAATTCTTCTTCAATTGGGAATCTCGAAGATTACAACGATACGAAAAAGTATTGAGCAATGCAGATGTAATATTTGCAATAACCGAGAAAGAGAAGAGATATTTCACCACAACATATCCAAATGTAACAACCGAGTTGTTGCCATGTTTCCATAATGGAGCAGAAGACAGTGTAACCACATCGCAACGCGGAGCAGGCAAATATCTGCTATATAACGGAAACTTAAGTGTAGAGGAGAATCTGAATGCAGTCTATTTCTTGGCGGAGAGAGTAATACCATCGTTTCCCGAGGTAAAATGGATTATCGCAGGCGGAAATCCTCCCAAAGAGTTATATGAGGTGGTTCAAGCAATGGATAATGTGGAGATAATAGCCAATCCATCATCAAGCAAAATGTCAACGCTAATAACCGAGGCGGCGGCAAATGTCCTTATAACCTTCCAATCAACAGGAATCAAACTCAAACTAATCAATGCCCTATACAAAGGAGGACACTGTATAGTAAACGATAAAATGATTGAAAGCACAGGACTAAAAGATGTATGTATGGTAACACACTCCGACAAAGATTTGATAGATACAATCAAAAAAGCCCTATCGCAAAAAATCACCGACGAGGAGTTAGCACTTCGTAAAGAGGTGTTACGCCAAAGCTACGACAATGACGAGAACATAAAGATACTAACTAAGTACCTTTAGTTTTTAATTAGGAATTAGTGTGGTGCTTCGCACCGATTAGAAATTAGGAATGTTTTTAATTTCTAATTCATAATTCCTAACTCCTAATTCATTTAAGAGGGCTATTCTCCAAAATACCGAGTAGGAAGTTCCAAAATTTTTCGACCGAAGCAATTTCGACTCTCTCGTCAGGAGAGTGGGGGTGAAGCATATTCGGACCAATAGAAATCATATCCATTTTTGGGTATATCGACGATATAATACCGCACTCCAAACCTGCATGCATAACTTTAGTTTTAAGCTCTTCACCATAACATTGCCTGTAAAAATCCTTTGCAACATTTAAAATAGGAGAGCTCAAATTTGGAGTCCACGAAGGATAATCGCCAAATAGTTCAATCTCAGCGTCAACAAGCGAGTAAAGACTCCATAACTTTGAAACATAGTTATATTTTCGGCTTGCCATGGTTGAGCGAACCAAAATATGAATCCATGCAACACCATCATTACAGAAAACAACAGCCAAGTTCGAAGATGTCTCAACAGTATCCTCAAATCCCGGAATCATTCGCTCCACACCGTCAGGTGTAGCTTCAATAACATTAACAAACTTTCTTTGAAAATCAACAGGAAGAATACCTTTGGGCATATCCACCTCTTCGCATATCAAGGCAATGTTGCTTTCAATAAGATTATATTCGTGGCGGAACAACTTTTTGAAAAGAGCCACCTCTTTAATAAAATCATCGCAGAATCTATCCTCTATAACAACCACCGTTTCGGCACTGCGAGGAATTGCATTTCGAGTATTGCCACCATTAAATTCAGCAATTCTTGCATTATATGATTGAGAAATAAAATTCAAGAAACGGAACAATAACTTATTGGCATTAGCCCTGCCTCTGTGAATGTCAACACCCGAATGTCCACCACTCAAGCCCTTTAAAGTCAATTTATATGCTTTACCTTCAATATCGCAAACCTCATTAATGTAGTTTAGAGTAGCCTTAAAATCGATACCACCGGCACACCCTATAAAGGCAGAGTCATCCTCTTCCGAGTCGGTATTAATCATAATAGAGTGTTTTAACAGCTCCTTGTCTAAAAGAGCAGCACCCTCCATGCCACACTCCTCATCAAGAGTAAAGAGAGCTTCAATTTTGGGATGAGCAATAGAGGAATCATCCAAGATTGCCAAAATAGCAGCAACACCAATGCCGTTGTCTGCCCCTAACGAAGTATCAACAGCCCTAACCCAACCATTGTCAACATATAAAGTTAACGGGTCTGTCGCGAAGTTGTGAACAGAGTTAAGGCTCTTTTGTCCCACCATATCAATATGAGCCTGAATAATAATACCCTCTCTATTCTCCATTCCTTTTGAAGCAGATTTATAAACAACAATATTGCCTGTGTTGTCTTTCGAATAACACAACCCTCTCTCTTTAGCAAACTCAACAATATAATCCGAAATTTTTTCGAGATTATGCGACGTGTGCGGAATTTTACAAATGTCATAAAAAAACTTCCACACACAAGTGGGCTTAAGCGATAAAATCTGTTCTTTCATAAACAATACTAAAAGAGTAAGGCTAAAATATCAAAAGGGTTGGGTAAATATGCAAAATAGTAACAGTACGCATCTATTCCTATAGAATAGTAACAACCATTATGCGGAAAAGTTCATTCTGCAACTCTATAATTTTAAACTGTTTTTAGATGTGTTTCTCTTATCAAGAGATATGGCAATAAAGGTATAAATACCCATAACAATAGTCATAATAAGTTGAGCACCATGAGCCACAAGAGCAAAAGCACCTGCGGTATCCTCGTTCAAGCCATAAAGAGTCAAAATGCAAATAACCGCCCAATGCCAAGGGCCAATACCACCTTGAACAGGTAATCCCATTCCAATACTGCCAAATAAAAAGGCAGAGAACGCACATACAATACCAAGCGATTCGGTCTGTTTAAATGCAAAAAAGCAGACATATAACTCAATAAAATACAAACTCCACATCAAAACAGTATAAAATAGGAACAGCCATTTATCCTTCATCTGAAAAATGGTTTTAAACCCATTAATCAAGTTGTCGAACAACCCCTTGATTTTAACAATAATAGAGTTGTTGCTCTTGTATTTGAAAAGAAAAATCAAGCCAATAACACCCGCGGCAATAACGCAGTAAAGTAGGGGAGAAGAAACTATTTTAACAACAGAATCCATAATGATAGGCTGTTCGCTCAAAAGCTTCATAACCATATCAAATTGCAAAAAGAAAGTAACAACGGTAATTGTGGCAACGGTAAGAGTATCGGTTACACGTTCCGAAATCATAGAACCAACCACCTTTACAAACGATTGGTTTTCGCTGTGGGCAACATAACCGCAACGCCACACCTCGCCCATACGAGGAAATATAAGATTAACAGCATAAGTGCCAAAAATAGCGTTAACCAAAACTCTCATAGGAGGGTTGGCAGGCAGAGCTTTAAGTTGTAATTTCCAACGTGCAGCTCTAACAAAATGACTCAACATACCAATAATTCCCGAAAGCAGAATCCACCAATAGTTAATATCATATTGAAGAATCTTTCCAACCTCGTTCATATCCATTTTGCTATAGACATACCAAAACAATCCAAGTCCAAAAGCAAGCGGAATAATAAATTTGAATATATAAGATACTATTCGTTTCAATTTTTTGAGAATTTAATTATCTTTGCGATATTGTACTTTCAATTAAAAAAACAAAATCGGTTACAAAGGTAACCTTTTTGCAGAAAAACGAGGGTATAATAAAACAAAAATATAGGATAAAAGCAGTAAAAATAGTTCAGAATGGCAAAGTTGGTACGCCCCAAGAAGAGTTTAGGACAACATTTTCTAACCGACCTCGACATAGCACGACGAATAGCCGAAACCCTCTCCGAATACAAGGGAATGCCCATATTGGAAGTAGGACCCGGAATGGGAGTGTTGACACAGTATTTGTTAGAGGAGAAGCATGATGTAACAGTAGTGGAGATAGATACCGAGTCGGTGGCATATCTAAACAAGAACTTTCCGCAATTATCGGGAAGAATCGTAGAGGGTGACTTCTTGCAGATGGATTTAGCCAAAGAGTTTGGTAAAAACCTATGCGTAATCGGAAACTACCCCTATAACATATCAAGTCAAATATTCTTCAAAGTATTGGATTACAAAGATATGGTTCCCTGTTGTAGCGGAATGATACAAAAAGAGGTAGCCGAACGATTAGCGGCAAAACCAGGTAGCAAAACCTACGGAATACTATCGGTATTGATGCAAGCGTGGTACAACGTAGAGTACCTATTTACCGTATCGGAACATGTATTCAACCCACCGCCAAAAGTAAAATCGGCGGTAATCCGTATGACACGTAACGATGTCACGGAATTGGGATGCAACGAGCAACTATTCAAGCGAATAGTAAAAACAGCATTCAACCAACGCCGAAAAACAATGCGTAACTCGTTGAAATCCATAATAGAACCTGGTTCTCCAATATTGGCAAACGAAGTATTCAATCTTCGTCCCGAACAAATATCGGTAGCACAATTCATTGAACTAACAAATGAGATAGAGAAGCATATCGTTAAACTCTAAAACAATTGACGATGATAGAACTATCACCCGAATATCTAAAAGAGATAAAAGAGATAATAGAAGAGAAAAATATCGACAAGATTAAGGAACTATTAAAAGACCTTCACCCTGCCGATATAGCTGAGATATATCAAGAGTTAAGCCTCGAAGAAGCCGAGTTTATATACACACTTCTTAAACCCGAAATAGCGGCAGAGGTGTTGATGGAGTTGGAAGAAGACGATCGTCAAAAACTTTTGAAGCACGTCTCAAACGAGGAGATTGCGCACCAGGTCATTGAACAGTTGGACACCGACGATGCCGTAGACCTTATTCGAGAGATGGACGAGGAGGACCAAGAGGAGATTCTTGCCCATATCGATGACGTAGAGCAAGCAGGAGACATCGTTGACCTATTGAAATACGACGAGGATACAGCCGGAGGATTAATGGGTACCGAGATGGTAATCGTTAATGAGAATTGGAGTATGCCCGAGTGTTTGAAAGAGATGCGTAAACAAGCCGAGGAGATGGACGAAATCTACTATGTATATGTAGTAGACGACGACCACAAGCTAAAAGGCGTGTTCCCTTTGAAAAAGATAATCACACACCAATCGGTAGCCAAGATAAAACACGTAATGAAACGTGAACCCATATCATTGCATGCCGATACCCCAATTGATGAAGTAGCTCAAGCCTTCGAAAAGTATAACCTTGTGGCAATGCCCGTAATCGACAGTATCGGACGCTTGGTAGGACGTATCACAGTCGATGACATCATGGACGAGGTGCGTGAGCAATCAGAACGTGAATACCAATTGGCATCAGGTATCTCGCAAGACGTTGAAGTTGACGACAGCGTCTTCACTCAAACCAGAGCACGTTTGCCATGGCTGATAATAGGAATATTCGGAGGATTGTTAAACTCAATTATGCTTGGCTCATTCGAAGATGGCTTTGCCGTAAATCCCGCCATAGCACTATTCATTCCATTGATTGCAGGAACAGCAGGAAACGTAGGAGTACAGTCATCAGCAATCATCGTACAAGGTTTGGCAAACGGATCGTTAGACCTCCGCAATGCAGGAACACAAATCATAAAAGAGTTGGGAGTGTCGTTAATCAATGCGAGCATAATAGCCCTGATAACCTTTGGCTTTAATATATTCATGGGAATACCCGGAAGTCTTACAGTTGCGGTAAGCTTGTCGCTATTTGTAGTGGTAATATTTGCCTCAATTTTTGGAACGTTGGTACCCATAACATTGGAACGACTAAAAGTTGACCCTGCCATTGCAACAGGGCCCTTTATCACAACAACCAACGACATTGTAGGATTGCTGATATATATGCTCTGTTGCACAATGATGATGGCATAGACAAAGATAAAACACATATTGCAAACCCTTTAAAAAAAGAGAATTATGAAAAAGTTAAGAGTAATAATTGTATTGATGTTATTAGTGGTAGCATCGGTAGCTTATGCAGAACCATTAAGTCTGCAAAACTCAAAATCCAAGAATAATGAGTATAACAAGTTTTCATTCCGTATTCAAGCAGGAGTGAATCTCTCTAATACATCGGACGATGTATTTGATGAGACTCATACGTTGATAATAGACGATTTTGATGAATACATAAACGTGGTACCTTCAGTGGGTTATAACGTAGGATTGAGATTAGACAAACAATTTAACAGATACTTTGCAATTCAAACAGGATTGGACTATACCTTTAAAGCAGTAGAAATCTTTACAGAGTATAAATTAGATTTCCCAAGCGGAGAATACATCTATTGTAAAGATGAAGAAAAATATTCATTCCACTATCTTCAAATACCATTGATGGTAGGAGCTAGATGCGACTTTGATTGTAACGTTCCCGTACAACTACAATTCAATACAGGACCATACATTGCTGTTGCATTGGCAGGAAAGCATAAAGTAGATGCCTATTTCGAAGAAAAAATCGCGGATGGTTACAATCCCACAACAGGAAGATATACATATACAACAACTAATGCGTCAGAAAAATATTCTCAAAATGCATTCGGGGATATAAACGACAACGAAAAAGCAGAGAGAATCGAAGATGAAGTATTGGGACTAAAAAGATTTGATATAGGTTGGAGATTTGACGTAGGAGTGGATATAAACAAATTTTATATAGGAGTAGCTTACGATTTAGGATTCTTTGATATCCAAAACGAGCAAGTAAAGAAAGAATATAAAAAGATCTATGGTGCAGGAAATTATGAACCATTCACAACAAGTAGCGCTTCATTTAACGTAGGTTACAGATTCTAATAAAACATATCATCAAAAACATAAATGGAGGCTGTGTCAAAATGCAAATTTTGATATCAGCCTCTTAAGATTTGTAAGAATTGATAAAATACAAGGCGTTTAAATTTAGGGCGAAAGGAGTGTACTTATGTACATGACTGAGCCCTAATATTGAAAACAACACAGTAGTTTGTCAATTATGACACATCGCCTTGTTTCTATAATTTTTGTAAAAAATATTTCACTGTAAATCAATCTTTTAATTTTCGAAATAAAATAGAATGTTGTACTATTAAAAAAAAATGTTCAATTTTGTATAAATAAAGTTCTAATATTAAAGTATATAAGAAAAATAGCAAACAAAGAGTATACAAGAAAATAAAACAATATAAAAACACTAAAATAACTATTTGTTAAATAAAGCATTAGCTAACTATTCGGTATCATCCTAAAACCTGAGAAATTTTAGAAAAAACAATACCTCGAATAAGTCGGTAAAATGCTCACGTATCTATACGTGGGCTTGGCTTATCCGGTATTGTGGGCAATCTCAGGGCCTAAGGATGTGGATAATGTCAAGTCCACATTTTTTTGTCCTAAGTAACCCATAATAGAGTAGGAGAGTCAATGCAAAAACACGTAAGATATGGAGCAAATACACATTGGCTCAATAATTCGTTGCGAGTTACGCAAACAGAATAGGAGTAATCGCTGGTTGGCAGATCAAATTGGGGTGATACCACGCACCATAAACAAAATATTCTTGAAGCAAGATATGGATACGACACAACTCTTTCGTATCTCGAAAGCGATGCAAGTTGATTTCTTTTCATATTACTCAAAAGAGTTAAAAAAATAATCTCTTTTTATCCTAAACAACCATATAGTCCAAAATGGGCAATTGCCCATTTTGGACTATAATGATTCTTGTACTATATATTATCTTACATATAATTTTGAAAATATTAATATTACGTAAATTTATTTTGTGAAATATGAAAAATAAAATCAAAGAAGTATTGGAAAACTTAAAATTGAAACGTAAAGCATTCTGTTCAGAAGCAGATTTTCAGTTTGAGTTTGCCTGGGAATTACAAAAAAAATTACCTAAAGCAAAAATCAGATTAGAACGTCCAATATTAATAAATAAAGTTTATTATATAGATATTTGGCTAATATATGAAAATAAATATTACCCTATTGAATTAAAGTATAAAACGAGGTTGTCAACTATTATAGATAATGGAGAGGAGATAGAGTTGGCTAATCATGCGGCAGTAGATTTAGGTTGTTATGCCTATATAAAAGATATTGTTCGTATTGAAGAAATTAAAAACAACATGGGCGAGGAAAAATTTGGTGGAGGATTTGCAATAATGCTTACAAATGAACCATTATATTATAGGGATACAAAAAGAAATTCATCATATCAGCAATTTAAAATCTTTGAAAATAGGGAGATAACGGGTAACCTTTCATGGGGCAAAACACAAACAGGAAATGAATTTGCATTGAAGAAGAAGTTTCCACCTTTAAATCTTAAAGATAAATATAAAATATCATGGTTCGACTATTCTATTGTTAATAACAGTCCAAATTTCAAATATACAATAACACACATAAAATAATTATGAAACACAAACACTTATTAAAAAGCATACTGTCAGTAATGCTGATAACATTAACTACAGTAATATCAATATTTATAACCTCATGTGCCGAGGAGGAAGAAAACAAATCAAATACAACCCCATCTGTGTGCAAAGTCTCAGTAATTAGCGGAGAGGGCGGAACAGCAAAAACATCTGAAACAGAATTAATACCCGGTTGGGAGGTAACCATAACCGCAACACCCGAAGAGACCTACCGTTTTGTAAACTGGACAGTAGGCGGGAAAGAGGTATCAAAAGAAAACCCATATACAATAGCGATAAACCAAAATACACAATTTAAAGCCAATTTTGAGAAAGATAACTACACCCTCAAAGTAACCGCGGGCGAGGGAGGTGTTGTAAAAGCATCACAAGAGGGCATTGTGTTAAACGGAACAAAAGTCACTCTTACTGCTACTCCAAAAGAAGGCTATGGTTTTGTAAATTGGACAGTAAACGGAGAAGAGGTATCAAAAGAAAACCCCTACACAGTAACAATAACAAACGACATAGAGTATGTCGCCAACTTCATAACCCATAAAGTAACCGTAATAGCAGGTGAAGGCGGTACAGCCGAAACATCAAAAACACAAGCAGGACATAACGAACAAGTAACCCTTACAGCCACTCCCAATGATGGCTACAGCTTTGTCAATTGGACAGTAAACGGAGAAGAAGTATCAAAAGAAAACCCCTACACAGTAACCGTAACAAAAGATGTAGAGTATATTGCTAACTTCATAACCCATAAAGTAACTGTAATAGCAGGTGAAGGTGGTACAGCCACAGTCTCAAAAACACAAGCAGGACATAATGAACAAGTCACTCTTACTGCTACTCCCAACGAAGGCTATAGTTTTGTAAATTGGACAGTAAACGGCGAGGAGGTATCTACATCTGCAACATACACAGTAACCGTAACAAAAGATGTAGAGTATGTCGCTAATTTTATCAGTTATAAAGTAACAGTATTGTCAGGCGAAGGTGGAACAGCCACAGCAAATAAAACACAAGTAGGATATAACGGGCAAGTCACCCTCACTGCCACACCCAACGACGGTTATGGTTTTGTTAATTGGACAGTCAACGGAGAGGAAGTATCAACCGCGAACCCATATACAGCGACAATAACAGCAAATACAGAGTTTAAAGCCAACTTTATCAGTTATAAAGTATCTGTAATAACAGGTGAGGGCGGAACGGCTACGGCAAATAAAACACAAGTATCCCCTAACGGACAAGTAACCCTCACCGCCATGCCAAAAGAAGGCTATAGCTTTGTCAATTGGATAGTGGACGGAGTTGAGGTTTCAAGACAAGCAACATACACCGCAACAATAACAGCAGATACAGAATTTAAAGCCAATTTTATCAGTTATAAAGTAACAGTATTGTCAGGCGAAGGCGGAACTGCTACAGCAAATAAAGCACAAGTAGGCTATAACGAACAAGTGACCCTCACCGCTACCCCTAACGATGGCTATAGCTTTGTCAATTGGACAGTAAACGGCGAGGAAGTATCAACATCTGCAACATATACCGCAACAATAACAGCAGATACAGAATTTAAAGCCAACTTTATTAGTTATAAAGTAACCGTAGTATCAGGCGAAGGCGGAACCGCCAAAGTGGATAAAACGCAATTAGCACATAACGGACAAGTAACCCTCACCGCCACACCTGAAGAAGATTACTTCTTTGTCAATTGGACAGTAAACGGAGAGGAGATATCAACATCTGCAACATATACCGCAACAATAACAGCAGATACAGAATTTAAAGCTAATTTTAGAGAAACATATAAACCTACAGGATTAGAAAATGGAAAAGGTTTTGTAGAACTCGGTTTGCCAAGTGGACTAAAATGGGCAACATGCAATGTGGGAGCAACCACACCCGAAGGTTACGGCGATTACTTTGCTTGGGGCGAGACAGAACCAAAAGACTACTACGATTGGAGCACCTACAAATATTGTAATGGTTCTTCATCAACAATGACCAAATACTATACAAAATCAAGTTATGGCACAGTAGATAATAAAACCACCCTTGAACTCGCGGACGATGCCGCGCATGTAAATTGGGGAGGTAATTGGCGAATGCCAACAATTGAAGAACAAAAAGAGTTATTGAATAATTGCACTTGGACATGGACAACACAAAACGGAGTAAACGGGTGTAAAGTAACAAGTAAAAGGAACGGTAACTCCATTTTTCTTCCTGCTGCGGGCTATCGCTACGGCGACAATCTCGACAGTGCGGGCAGTTACGGCTACTACTGGTCGGGTTCGCTCGGCACGTACTACAGCGACTACGCTTACCTCGTGTACTTCAGTTCGGACAGCGTAGGTTGGGAGTCCTACGACCGTTGCAGCGGGCAGTCTGTCCGCGCAGTATGCGAGTAGTGTGCTTCGCTACAATTAGAAATTAGGAATGAGGAATTATGCGGGTAAGTGAGAGCAAAACAAGTTTACTTGAATTTTGCCGAACGTGAGCATAATCAAGAAACGCATGTTTCTTAATTAGAGATTAAGAGAGAGCAAAACAAGTTTACTTGAATTTTGCCGAACGTGAGCATAATCAAGAAACGTATGTTTCTTAATTGCAGATTTGTTAGAATAACTGCCATAGGTTCTGTGAGCCTATGGCAGTTGTATGTAGGGACGTGGCATCGCTACGTCCGCCAAGAATGGGGTTAAATATGGGTATGTAATGGACTGCTTGCAACCCTGTCTTTCAGACATATTTATTCCATCTGCTGAAGTAGCATAAAAATAGTAAACAACATTTTCTTTTTATTGGTGTCTGGTAAAAATTTTTACAACAAATATATTTGATTTACAATTAATACATTAAAAATGTTCTTATAAAGTAGGGGTTGTACTATTATTAGAAATCTATATGATAGACACATTAGTCAGAACTTATAAATTTTTATAAACTTTTTGACCGCAAAAAGTTACAAAAACTCTCGCACCTGATATAAAACAGTCATTCAAATTTTTGTTCGGGAGTTCTTCGAACATCCCTCAGTCAATTTTCATTTGCCGTTACAGCTATTCCCTCGTTTG
>JAFYRT010000016.1 GCA_017546805.1 Muribaculaceae bacterium
GACTGTTTTATATCAGGTGCGAGAGTTTTTGTAACTTTTTGCGGTCAAAAAGTTTATAAAAAATTATAAGTTTCTGACTAATGTGTCTATCATATTGATTTCTAATAATAGTACAAGCCCTACTTAATAAGAACATTCTTATTGTATTAATTGACAATCAAATATATTTGTTGTAATTTTTTTTACCGGACACCAATAATTTTTTATTCATAAAAAATAAAAACGACCATCTTTTACAGGTGGTCGTTATCGTTATATTAGTTTTCTTGCTTTTAATCCTTATTGCCCAAATCGTAATTCCATTGTTTTAGAGCATAGGCCCAATGCTTATCAACCAACTCGATAGTTTCAGGTTTATATTTATAAGCATTCTTTTTATGACCTTTCTTCTTGCCAATGTACTCTTTAATGGCATCTTTAGCCTCATCCCAACCTCCAAGATTTAGTTTTTCGTAAATTTCTTTTGTTTTACCAAAAGGATCTGCTTCAAAATCTTCAAATCTCATCTCTACAAGGTTGCCTTCAGGAATAAGATTCTTATCAGCTTCATAGCGGTTATACAATCTTGTGTATGTCTCCAAGATGTCCTTATCCAACTCTTCATTTGAGTAGTCTTGTAGCTTAAGTGGTTGAATGGTTTTTGAGAAGAAGTTGCGAGTAGATTCCAAAATTGTGTATGGATTACGCACCAAATATATGAATTTGGCATTTGGGAACATCTCCAAAAGGAATTTTATCCTACCTGTGTGAGGAGGATTTTTAGAGAGGTATCTTTTCCCTTTAGTATCCCATACCGATGTTTTAACTAAACGCTCGTAGCACTCCTTGAAAGAGGCTTTCTCTTCATCAGAAATTGTTTCAAACAAAAGGTATTTGCTTCTATACTCCTCTGTATATTGAGGGAATACCCAAAAATTGTAGAATGAATAAGGAGACATGTTCGATAGCGCAAATTCCTCCTCCTGTGGTTGGTCGGTATTTAGCTCCATATTATCAGCCTCTCGTTTCGCAGGCATGGCTAATGCTGCCATCTTTTTGAAGAAGCCTTTAAGAGTGAACATTATAAAGGGGAATACAGTTTGATAAGTTGATGTATATCCAAACTGTTTGTCACAAGCAAACACATTATGAACAAAAGTTGTTCCGCTACGCCAGTGTCCTATAATAAATAAAGGTGAGTCATTTAATTCAACATTACCCAACACCTTTTTATAACGTTTATCTTCCCAGAAGTTTAATGAGCTAAGAATACGACAAACACACTTTGTTACGTAGTATTTGCTTTTATATCCTTTGTCAACCTTTCTTCCGTCGCAAACGCCTTTGAAGGTACGCCAAGATGCGCCAACCAAAGTATTAGCAGGAAGTTTTTGAAAATTAAAACCCATTCTTTGTCCTAAATTAAAGATTCAACATCAGTTGTAATATCTCCACTTTTTGCGTTGCAAGCAATTACATTTTCACCCTCTAATCCATTCATGACAATAACAGAGTATCCTTGTTGAGCAATTGTTTTTGCAATTGTCATAACATTTTCTTTGTTATCTACGTCATTTGCATTGATGATGATAGGCATAGCACCAATATCAAACAGACGGCGTTCAAGAGTATATGTAAATTCATTTATGCATTCAGCACAACATCCGTTAATTGAGAATACCTTACCATCCACGCCTGTGATTTTCTTACGCTCTGTAACCGAAACAAGAGAGTTTCCTGCTCTCATGTTTACTTTATCCTCTTCGGTAATGGTTGAAGTAAGCTCTTTCTCGTCAACCTCACCAATAATCATACCAACAGCCGAAGTGTTGTTTGTTATTGGGTCGATGATGATGAATGATCCACAGTTTTTGTTTTTGGTATATGGGTCAAAGAATATAGGCTCGTTAGTAACAAAAATTGCTTTACCAATTTCGTTTAACTGCAACGCCTTACAATCCGACTTCTCCATTGTGTTTACATCAACCTTGTAACGAATTTGGTCAATTCTTACGCGAGTTGTGTGAGTAGTTTGTTTGATGAAGTATTGTTGGTCGGGGTTCATGCCTTTTTCATCCATCCAAACTAACATAGCCTCAAAGTTGCGGCTTATGATAGGAGAGTTATTTTTGTGAACTAACATCTCTCCACGAGAAATATCAATTTCGTCCTCAAGAGTGATAGTAACAGATTGAGGAGGGAATGCGTAATCGATCTCGCCTTCGTATGTATGAATGCCCTTAACTCTTGAAGTTTTACCTGAAGGTATTGCCATAACCTCGTCGCCTTTGCGAACAACACCCGATGCAACCTTACCGCAGAATCCTCTGAAGTCGAGGTTGGGGCGAAGCACATATTGAACAGGGTATCTGAAATCTTCGAAGTTATTGTCGTTTGCAATCTCAACAGTCTCAAGGTAGTCGAGTAGGGGAATACCATCAAACCATGGAGTATTCTCCGATTTATTTACCACGTTATCTCCTTTAAGAGCCGACAATGGGAAACATTTAACATCGGGAATATTCAAAGGAGCGATAAAGTCTGTATAATCTTTAACAATCTTGTCGAATACCTCTTTGCTGTAATCAACAAGGTCCATTTTGTTAACAGCCAAAACAACGTGTTTAATACCCAAAAGCGATACCAAGTATGAGTGGCGACGAGTTTGAGTGATAACACCTGTGCGTGCGTCAACCAAAATAATAGCGAGGTTTGCAGTTGATCCACCAGTAATCATGTTACGAGTATATTGCTCGTGTCCCGGAGTGTCGGCAATGATAAATTTACGTTTATTGGTTGAAAAGTAACGGTAAGCAACATCAATTGTAATACCTTGCTCACGTTCTGCTTTCAAACCATCCAACAAAAGAGCATAGTCTATGTTGTTTTCACCTGCATTACCAACGCGTTCGCTATCTCTTGCGAGAGCATCCAATTGGTCTTCATATAACTTTTTGCTGTCGAAAAGAAGTTTACCGATAAGAGTTGATTTTCCGTCATCAACCGAACCTGCGGTAAGAAGACGCAAAAGATCTTTTTTCTCGTCTTGATCTAAAAATTCTGTAATATTTAATGTTTGACTCATCTTCTAAAAAATTAAATGCAGGTTTTTAAAAATATCCTTCTCTCTTCTTTTGTTCCATACTTGCCTCTTGGTCGAAGTCGATGACACGAGTAGTACGTTCCGATTTGGTTGTAATCATCATCTCCTCAACAATCTTTTCGATTGTGTCAGCCTCTGATTCAACAGCACCTGTCAATGGATAGCATCCCAATGTGCGGAAACGAACCATCTTCATCTCAGCTTTTGCTCTCATCTCTTCAGGCATACGGTCGTCGTCTGCCAAAATCAAGTTGCCATCAACGTTAACAACAGGACGTTCTTTTGCATAGTATAGAGGAACAATAGGGATATTTTCCAATCTTATGTATTGCCAAATATCCAACTCTGTCCAGTTTGACAAAGGGAATACCCTGATTGACTCTCCCTTTTGAACTTTAGCATTGTAAATATCCCAAAGTTCAGGACGTTGGTTTTTAGGGTCCCATTTGTGAAAACGGTCGCGGAACGAGAAGATTCTCTCTTTTGCGCGTGATTTTTCTTCATCTCTGCGGGCGCCACCAAAAGCAGCATCAAATTTATGCTTATCAAGAGCTTGTAGTAGGGCTTGGGTTTTCATAACGTCTGTATGAACCTTACTACCATGAGTAAAGGGTCCAATACCTGCTTCGTATGCCTCTTTGTTATATTCAACAATTAGGTTCCATCCATACTCTTTTGCATATTTATCGCGGAAATCAATCATCTCTTTGAATTTCCATTTAGAGTCTATGTGCATTAGAGGAAAAGGTACACGACCGGGAGCAAATGCTTTCTCTGCAAGGCGAACCATTACCGAAGAGTCTTTACCGATAGAGTATAGCATCACAGGGTTTTCAAACTCAGCGGCAACCTCTCTAATGATATGGATTGCTTCTGCTTCAAGTTCTTTAAGGTGACTTAAATTGTATTCTTTCATATTGATAATGATTATTGAAAGTATGTGTATAAAAAGATATTATATGTTTTGTTTATACGCATTTCCTTATAATAAATTATATTTTGCAAAGATACGAATAAGCGAGCAAAATAATATCAAGTTTACTTGGATATTTTACAGCGAGCGAGAGTATTTTCGGCGTTTACGCCAAGTGATAGAAAAAATAGATATAAAAAACGGGAAGCAAAATTAATCTGCTCCCCGTTGTGCTGTTTATAAATTATAATCTATTTACGTCCTTTTATTGCTGCAACGGCAAGAATTACACCCAATGCAACACCTAAAAGAGCGGCAAACAAAACTTGCATCTCTTGAGGCAAAAGGAATGTTATTGTGTGTGCAGGATACCAGAAGAAAGGAATGGTTTTCTTAAATACAAATCCCCATTGAACTTTCCAATTTAGTTCGCTGATATATTTACCAAAAGGAATTGGAGTTACAAGAGCCTTAATAGAACCTCCACAATTTAAAATGTGAGTGTCGGTAATTTTGTGGAATGTCATGAATACGGGAGCAAAAATAGAGTTCATTGCAACCGAAATGGCAAAGGCAACCAATACCTTATTAAAACATAATTCTCCGCCAAGAACCTTTGTTGCACCGACCATTCCTGCTGCCTCTAAAAATACGGGAACTCCCGAAGAGAATATCTTCATAGCCATGCCAATACAAACACCTAATATACCCCATATAACCATGCGGGGGATAAGTCCGAAGGTTTTTGTTATGTATTTACCACTTGAAATTCTCATGCCAATCATCTCTCCAATTGTTGAGAGGATTGCAAATTTCAAGAAACTCATTACGATTGCGTGTTCCGAATTAAAGGTTTTATACCACTCATACACGCTATCACATACAAAGAATGGTAAAAACAATGCAACAACTATTGCGATAAAAATCAAATCACACTTTTTCATCTCACTTTTTATAATGCTATTCTGTTCGATATTTTTTCTTTAAGCATTTCGATACACTCCTCAATGCTGTATTTTGATGTGTCTATTGAAGCGAAAGGGTTTTCTGGAGCTTCAAACGGAGCTGAAATTCCCGTAAAATCTTTAATGACTCCGGCTCTCGCTTTTTTGTAAAGGCCCTTAACATCTCTTTGCTCACAAACTTCAAGCGGAGTGCTTATAAATACTTCAAGAAAATCATTCTCTCCAATAATCTCACCTGCCATTTTTCGAACCTCGTTAGTGGGACTGATAAATGATGCTATGGTAATAATTCCACTATCGGCAAATAGTTTTGCAACCTCTGCAATACGGCGTATATTCTCTTTTCGGTCTTCTTCAGAAAAACCAAGATTATTGTTAATTCCCGTTCTAATGTTGTCTCCATCTAAAAGACGACACACGAACCCTTGATTGTGTAACTCTCTTTCAAGAGCGATAGCCAAAGTGCTTTTACCGGAGCCTGAAAGTCCTGTAAACCAAAGAACAACTCCTCGTTGTTTAAGAAGTTTTTCGCGATCTTCGCGTTGTAACATTCTGTCGAATATTGGATATATGTTTTCTGTTGGCATAGTTTATATATTTAATTTTAATGATTATTAAGGTATTATGTTGGTTGGAATGTCTGTAAGGCTTCCCCAATATATCAATGGTACAAAAATTGTGGTAATTGCCCAGCATATAATACTTAAAGGAACGCCGGCTTTTATGAAGTCCATAAATTTGTATCCACCTATACTTTGAACAATAAGGTTTGTTTGGTATCCTATAGGAGTAGAGAAACTTGCCGAAGCTGCCATACATACGGTAATAAAGAATGGCATTGGGTCTATTCCTAAATTATTAGCCATGGCAAGAGCCACTGGAAATGCCAACGCAGCAGCGGCATTGTTGGTAATGAATTCGGTTACTATTGCTGTTACAAAATATAAAGCAGCAATCATACCTACAGGTCCTAAACTGTCCGAAATATTAATAAGTGAGTTTGCAATAGAGTCTGCAATGCCCGAATTTTGCATTGCCGCCGATACAGCAAATGCCGAGGCAATAGCAATCAATACATCCCAACTTATGAATTTAGTATATTTTTTTGCAGGGAATAGTTTAAATAGAGTCATAGCAAACAGTGCCAATGCCGAGAAGTAGAACATATCTAACTTTACTCCATTTATTTTTGGTAGATATTCTCCGCAGGTAGCGCCCGCAACCATTAAAACCAATATAATCAGAGCTGCCCATTTTCTGCTCTTTTGCATAGGTGCTTCGTATTCGCTTACGTCAGAAATTAGGTGGAAAACACTCGATTCTCCCCAAGCCGATATGAACGAACCATCTGTTAAAAGAAGCAAATCATCTCCCTCCTCAAATTTAACGTTTTCAAAGTCCGATGTAATAGTTTTACCATCTTTCTTTATGGCAATGATTGATGCTCCATATTTACGGTTAAAGTCAAACTCTTTCAGTGTTTTTCTAAGTCCTGGGAAACGTGGAGCAAGTACCACCTCCACAACTTTATCAGCTCTCTTTATAAATTCAGGGTCTGCATTTTTTATAGAAGATAGTGTAATACCATCTGTTTTTGTAAGATTCTCTATGTGTATGCTACGTCCGGGAATCATCAAAATATCGCCCTCCTCCAAAATAATCTCTTTGTCGCTAATTGCAATAAAATCTCCTTTTCGTTTTATTGCGGCAATATCATTTTGAGCCAACAGACTGCAGTGTCCTTGTATTACTTTATTTCCAATGAATGGACTATTGTTGTTTATGATAAACTCAAAATAGAACTCTTTAGTCTCTTCATTGTTCTTTTTTCTAACTTTTTCTTTCTCCTTTGGTAGTAAAAATCTAGAGGATAGTAGTATAAAAATCAATCCTACGCATAGTGCAATAACTCCAATTTTTGATATCTCAAACATCGACATATCGTATCCGTTATCTTGCATCATACCATATACTACAAGGTTTGTGGATGTTCCAATAAGGGTACAAGTTCCTCCTAATATGGTAGCATAAGATAGGGGAATAAGAAGTTTTTTAATTGGCATCTTAAAAAACTCTGCCCACTTCTTTATGATAGGAGCAAAAATAACGACAATGGCGGTGTTGTTAAGTAGCGACGATATTATTGCTACAATAGGCAACATTCTCAATTGTACAGAAAAAACAGATGTCTTTTTCTGAGGAAGAATAAGTTTTATCAGATAGTCCAAAGCACCGGAGCGTCTTACGCCTTCACTTACTAAAAATAGAATGGCAACGGTAATCATACCTTTGTTGCTAAAACCTTGAATCATCTCTTTGGGAGAGATAATACCAAGTGCCATAAATATAATGGCAACCAAAAGCAGGGTAAGTCCGGGTCTCATTCTGTCGGTAGCCAATACAATAAGCATGGCCACTATGGTGCAAAGAACAAATATTGCTTCAAAACCCATAAGCTAAAATCTTATTTTTTTATTATAAACCAAGGATTCAATAAATCCTCTTTGTTGTATTTCAAAGGCGTTTTTTCGTCGGTAAGAGTGCAGCACAATCCCATAGAGCGAGCAATTGCATCACCTGCTGCAGTGTCCCACTCCATGGTGGGGGCAAAGCGAGGATAAACATCTGCGCTTCCTTCGCAAACCAAGCATATTTTTATAGAACTACCAACCGAAACCAACTCTAAATTATGATAAGAGATTTTTTGTTTGTTGATAAATTCTTCGGTCTCTGGAGAAAGGTGTGAACGAGAAGCTACAACTCTAAATTCTCTATCTTCGTTGCAGCATGGCATTCTTTTACTCATGTTTATGAGTTGGCTTATGCCATTATACTCTTCGATAGAGATCTTCTCTGTTTTATAAGAACCTTCGTTTTTTGCCCCAAAATAGAGCGTCTTTTTAACAGGAATATATATCACTCCTAAAATCGGAGTTCCATCTTTTACCAATGCTATGTTAACGGTGAATTCTCCGTTACGTTTTATAAACTCTTTTGTTCCGTCAAGTGGGTCGACAATCCAAACCGAATCCCAATCTTTTCTCTCTTCGTAGGGATTGTTCTTAATCTCCTCGCTAAGAATTGGAAGACACGAACTTTTTAGTTCGTTGCATATCACTTCGTTTGATAGTTTGTCGGCAATTGTCAAAGGAGAATTATCGGCTTTTTTCTCTACTCCAAAATCAGAGGATTCATCGTAGTAGACTTTCAAAATCTCTTCTCCCGCCAATAGGGATGCCTTAACGGCCAAATCTAAATATATCTTCATCTTAATGTATATTCTAGTGAATAAAAATGTGTGTTTATTAAAAAATAAACATACTCCACAATAAGTGCAAAAATACAAAAAATATACTAATTATCTTGCCAAAATGAGCTAAAAATAAGAGTTTGTATAAAATTAAAAACCATGTATGACGATTTAGAATAAAAACTATATATTTGTATTTGCCAATAAAAATTAAACAGTATTTAAGATGATAGAGGTTAATCGCCATACATTGCAAAACGGATTGCGTATAGTGCATCATTATGACTCCGAAACCAAGATTGTTGCGGTAAATATATTGTATGAGGTGGGAGGTAAAAATGATTTGCCCACAAAAACAGGATATGCGCATTTGCTTGAGCATTTGATGTTTGAGGGAAGTAAGAATGTTCCTGATTTTGATGAAGTATTGCAAAGTGTGGGAGGGGAAAACAATGCATATACCACATCGAACATAACAAACTATTACGACATTCTTCCTTATCAGAATGTAGAAACCGCATTTTGGTTGGAGAGCGATAGAATGGCAAATCTGAACCTTACAGAAGAGAATCTTGCCGTGCAACGCAATGTGGTTGCCGAGGAGTTTAAACAACGAGTTTTAAATAGAGATTACGGTGATGCATCTGCAATATATAAGAAGTTGGCATATAAGAAGCACCCATATCGTATACCCACCATTGGTGATAAACTTTCGCACATATATGATGCAAAATTAGAAGATGTACAAGCCTATTATAAAAGATATTATGCCCCGAATAATGCAATATTGTCGGTAGTGGGCAATATTACATTTTCAGAGGTGGTACGATTGGCAGAAAAGTGGTTTGGGCAAATACCTCCTCAGGAGTTAGATTTGCCTCAATTACCCAAAGAACCATTGCAAAGGAAGGCTCGATATAAAATAGTGCGACGCAATGTTCCTACCGATATCATATATAAAGTGTTTCATATGACATCTCGTTATCACGAAGATTATCCTTGCTTTGATTTGATTACAGATATTTTGGCATCAGGAAAATCTTCGCGATTGAACAGAGAGTTGGTGCAGGATAAAAAGATTTTCTCAATGATTGATTCTGCAATAACAGGGGATGTTGAACCGGGCTTATTGATTGTGGTAGGTCGATTAAATCCAGGAGTAAAAATGGAAGATGCAGATGAAGCTTTATCTGCTGAGATAGACAAACTTTGTTGTGAGGAAGTGACCATAAGGGAGCTTGAAAAGGTTCTGAATAAATTTGAATCAAACTTTTTGTTTGAGAACATAGGTGCTGGAGAGTTGGCTGCAAATTTAGCCTATTACGAGATGTTAGGTGATGCAAATCTTATGAATCATGAAGTTCCAAAATACAGAGAGGTTACACCTCAAAGAATAAAAAATGTAGCTCAACAATATCTTAAACTTTCTAACAGCAGTACTGTTTATTATTATTCAGCATCTCAATCATCAAAAAATAGTTAAAAAGGACGATAGAAAAAATCTCTTTTTTGTTGTTTGGAAAGAAAAAATTAATACCTTTGTAAGATGATGCTAAAAAAAATAGCGAATTAAAAAATTATTGTGGACGGGGAGCATATAGCTCCATAAACTTGTAAAACTATGACAGAATTAAAAGATTCAGTATTAAAGGAGAATGAAGCCGTAGAGGTAGAAAATGTTAGTATAGAGACTTCAGAGCAAGAATTAGATGTTCCTGCATTTGAGGAGAGTGTTTCAAAAGAGGAGATACCACTACCCGCCACAAGAACTGAAACGGTAGAGCAGATTGAAAAATTAGCTGAAGGCTCAGTATTAGAGGTTAAAAGCGAAATAGATCAATTAAAACAACATTACTATAAATTGCGCATTCAAGAGACCGAGGTTGCACGAGCAGCATATGAAGCAGCTCAAGCTGAGGCTGAGGAGAAGATACCTTTTGTTGTGCCTGTTGATGAATTAGAGGAGAGATTAAAAGCAGCATTACAAAACTTCAAAGATAAAAAAGCAAAATTTATTGCGGAACAAGAGGCTAAACGTGAAGCCAATTTAGCTCAAAAACAAGCTGTATTGGATGATATGTTGGCGTTGATAAACGATGCAGATAACGTAAATAAACGTTACACAGAGTTTCAACAAATGCAACAATCGTTCAAAAACATCACAGATATTCCCGCAACTGCAGTAACATCAATGTGGAAAACATATCAGCTCTATGTTGAGCAATTTTATGATATGCTAAAAATAAACAAAGAATTACGCGACTACGATTTCAAAAAGAATTTAGAGCAAAAAACTGCATTATGTGAGGCTGCTGAGAGTTTGTCTGCCGAGAAAGATGTTGTAGCGGCATTCAAAACTCTACAACGTTTGCATGATGAGTGGCGTGAAGCAGGGCCTGTGGATAGAGAGTTACGCGAATCTATCTGGCAACGATTTAAAGATGCTTCAACAGAGGTAAACAAACGCCATCAACAATATTTTGAGAATATCAAAGCCAAAGAGAGGGAGGCTGAAGATGCAAAAACAGCAATTTGCGAGAAGGCAGAGTCTATAGATATTGACTCATTAACAAGTTTTGGAGCATGGGAGGAAAAAACAAAAGAGATATTGTCATTGCAAGCAGAGTGGAAAACATTAGGATTTGCTTCGCGTAAGGTTAATACTCAACTGTTTGAACGTTTCCGTAAGACGTGCGATAACTTCTTTGCTAAAAAATCGGAGTATTACAAAGAGGTAAAAGACTCTTACACTCTCAATTTGGAGGCAAAACAAAGATTGTGTGAAAAAGCAGAATCTTTAAAAGATAGCACCGATTGGCAAAAGACTACTGAGAGAATGATTGCCTTACAAAAAGAGTGGAAAAAGGTTGGTGCGGTACCTCGTAAATATTCTGATGCAATTTGGAAACGATTTGTTGCTGCATGCGACTACTTCTTCGAACAAAAAACTTCAGCAATGAAGCAACAAAATGATGAGGAGGTTAAAAATCTTGAGGCTAAAAAAGAGATTTTGGAAAAAATCAAAGCATTTGACGAATCGTTGGAGATTTCAGCGGCAGAAGCAGAATTGAGAGCAATCATCGCAGAGTGGAACAAAATAGGATTTGTGCCATTTAAAGAAAAAGATAAATTAAACAAAGCCTTTAAAGCCGAACTTGACAAACAATTCGGTAGATTGAATATTCAAAACAAGAGTGCGAGACTATCGGCATACGAAACATCTCTTAAGGGAGGCAATAGCAACAAGTTGTATAACGAAAGAGAGAAATTGTTAAAGACATACGAACGTATAAAACTTGAAAAACAGACTCTTCAAAACAATATGGGCTTCTTGAGTATCTCATCAAAACAAGGAAATTCGTTTGTAAAAGAGATGGAACGAAAAATCAAAAAACTTGATGAGGATATGGAGTTGATAGTTGCTAAAATAGAGTTGATTGATAAAAATATGTAGAATTTATAAAACAGTTGGAAATGGGAAATAAAGGTAAAGGCCAATTAATAAAGTGGATAATAGTTTTAGGCGATTTTATATGCATAAATCTATCATTCTTTTTAAGCTATATCTTCTTGCCTGAAGTAGTAGTATCTTCATTTGATTGGCGAATAGGATGTCTATTGCTCAATCTCTCATATCTGCCTGTTGTATATGCATTTGCAGATGTGTATAATGAGCGTATAACATATATCGACTTATTACTTTCTAAGACACTGAAAATGTTAGTGGTGTTTGTACTGATATTTCTCTCAATATCAATGTTTTTTAATATTGAGTTGGGAACCAAAGTGCAGCTATTCTATTTTGCCTCATTCTTTGTCTTCTTGAATTGTTGGTGGCTTTTTGCCAATAAAGCAATACGTTACTATCGCAAAAAAGGATATAACTTCAAGAGAGTGGTAATAGTAGGTGCACGCCAAACAGGACAGATGCTATATAAAGAGATGAAATCCAATGCCGGATATGGATACTCTTTTTTAGGATTCTTTGATAGCGAAGAGCCTCAGGATGAAAAGATAAAATCTCTATACAAGGGCGGTCTTTCAGAGGTGGAACAGTTTTGTATAGAAAATAATGTTGACGAGTTGTATTGTGCTTTGCCAAGTGCAGAGGATGCAAATATAATTAACATGTTGCAAATTTCAGAACGTAATACAATCCGATTCTTTATAGTTCCTGAGGTTAGAAGATTTATGACTCGTACTCTAAGTTTTGGAAACGTAGGAGCAATACCTCTGTTGTCAGTTAGAGAGGAACCATTGCAAAAATGGTTGTCGCGATTTATTAAACGTTCAATCGACTTGTTTGTGTCGGGAATGGTAATATTGTTCTCTCCATTCTGGTTCTTACCCATAGCAATAGCAGTTAAAAAATCATCGCCCGGACCAATTCTGTTCCGTCAAAAAAGAACAGGATATATGGGACGAGATTTTGATTGCTTGAAATTCCGTACAATGTGTGTAAATAAGGATAGCGATACCAAACAAGCCTCAAGAGGAGATGCAAGAATAACAAAAGTTGGAGCATTCTTGCGAAAAACAAGTCTTGACGAATTTCCTCAATTTTTCAATGTATTTAAAGGAGATATGTCGTTGGTCGGTCCACGTCCGCACATGTTGAAACATACCGAGGACTATTCAAAGTTGATAGATAAATATATGGTTCGTCACTTTATAAAACCGGGATTGACAGGTTGGGCGCAAGTGAACGGATATAGAGGAGAAACCAAAACTCTTCAACAAATGGAAAAACGTGTTGAATATGATATTTGGTATCTCGAGCATTGGAATGTATTCCTTGATATAAAGATTATATTATTAACAGCGTTTGGAGTCTTTAAGGGTGACGAAAACGCGTTTTAGAGAATATGAAAATAGTAGTAACAGGAACAGGGTATGTTGCTTTGTCAACTGCAGTTTCGTTGGCAAAATTAGGTCATAACATAATCTGTGTAGATGATAATTCCTCAACAATAAACACCCTTTCTAAAGCTATAGTAACGATAAATGAGCAAGGTCTGTTGGAGGACCTTGCTCATTTTGTTGATAATCAGTGTCTAAAGTTTACCACCAATTTTGAATTGGCATTGCAGAATGCGGATGTGGTTATTTGCGGAGTGGTAACACCTATAAGTAATACAAAAGGATTTGCAGACAATACTCCAATTTTGGAACACGCAGTGAGGATAGGAGAGAGTATAACATCATCAATGTTGTATATCTCTGTAAGCACAATTCCTTTGGGAACTACTCGCCGAGTAAAATCGATAGTGGACGATAAACTCTTAAAACGTAACATAAATATAAAGTTCGAAGTTGCATCGTTACCTGAATTTTTGCGAGAAGGAAGAGCAATAGAGAGCTTCTTTAATCCGTCAAAGATAGTAATAGGAGCAGATCGAGAGGAGAGTTACAAAACAATTCTATCTCTGTTAGCTCCTGTAATAAAAGAGAACACGCCCATATTCAAAACCTCAGTAGAGGAGGCTGAGTTGATAAAACTTGCGTCAAATATGTTGGTGGCAACACGCATAGGTTATATGAATACCCTTGCCAATGTATGTATGGAGATGGGTAGTGAATATGGTCAGGTACATCATGCAATATTTGGTGAGAATATGCCTATATATGCAGGAGCAGGGTATGGAGGTGAGTGTTTCCCAAAAGATATAAGAACTCTTATAAATGGAGTTGAAGAGTTAGGGGCTAATGCAACACTATTAAGTGCAGTGGAGGAGTTTAATCAAGCTCAAAAGCAGTTGTTGTATCGCAATCTTAGTAGCCACTATTCAGGGAATTTAAATTCCAAAAGAGTTGCCATTTGGGGCTTGGCTGCAAAAGAGGGAGGAGAAGATGTCGAGAATACATCTGCTATATCTATCACCGAATCTCTTTTACTTGATGGGGCTACTGTTGTCGTTTATGATAAATATGCCGCATCAAAATTTAAAGAGAAGTTTCCTCACGAGAGTGTTATTGCATGTGATGACAAAATGGCGACTTTATTAAATTCTGATGCACTTGTAATTTTGACAGATAGTATAGAATTTAAATCTTTCGATTTAAAAGAGGCAAAAGAGTTGATGAAAGAACCGTTAATATTAGATGCAAAAAACCTCTTCAATAATAAAGATATTGAAGAGGCAGGAATTATCTATCTTAGATTATTCAAATAGAATAATTTTGTTCAAATTAAATAAACTTACAACTGTCGGTAAATGAGAATCCGCGAAGAAGCTCCTCAACTGTCAATCGTTTTTTCCCGGGTAGTTGAAGCGAAGTTATTCTTAAAGCTCCCTCTCCGCATGCAACCTCAATGAAACGTTTTCCATCAGTTTTTATAGAGCCGGCATTGCCGTTGCCCGAAACTATATCAGCACTGAAAATTTTAACAGCCAATGGTTCCTCGTTATTTCCCATATCCAAAGCTCCCCAGGCAGCAGGGTAAGGTGATAGACCTCTTATTTTATTGCGAATCTTCTCTGCACTTTCGCTCCAATCTATCTTGCAATCGTTTTTGAAAATCTTTGGCGCAGCTTTCAGTTCAATATCCATGGGTTGTTCCTTTGGCTCAATGTTGCCCTCTGCAATGGCATCGACAGTTTCGCATACCATCTCCGCTCCGACATACATAAGATTATCGTGTAGAGTTCCTGCACAATCATTATCACCTATGGCAACAGTGCGTTGCATAATGATATTTCCTGTATCAATTTCGTGAGTCAAAAAGAACGTAGTAACACCGCTCTCTTTATCTCCGTTCATAATAGCCCAATTTATAGGAGCAGCTCCACGATATTGAGGCAAAAGGGATGCGTGTAGGTTGAAAGTACCCATTGGAGGCATATTCCAAACACTTTCAGGTAACATTCTGAATGCAACAACAATTTGCAAGTCGACGTTAAGCGATTTTAGTTCGTTTAAAAAACTCTCGTCTTTAAGTTTTTCGGGTTGCATGATATACAGTCCTTTGCTCAAAGCGTACTCTTTAACTGCCGAATATTTTATTTTTTGTCCACGTCCTGCAGGTTTGTCTGGCATTGTAACAACACCCACAACATTATATCCGCCTTCAACAAGTCTCTTTAGGCTCTCCACTGCAAAATCGGGAGTACCCATATAAACTATTCTAATATCTTTACTATTCATTTTCTAATAAAATTAATCTTCAGAGTAGTGAACCAATACTCTACGGTATGAGTTAAATATTTTTGATTTCGATACAAAGCCAACATATTTACCCTTCTCTACGACAGGTAGGTTCCAAGCATTGGTTTCGTCAAAAATTCGCATAACCTGTTCCATTTGTAGTCCAAGCTCAATTTTTGCAGGTGGGGTAACCATGAATTTACTAACATGAAAACGTTTGTACAGCTCTGGACGGAACATAATGTTTCTTATATCGTCGAGAATTACCATGCCTAAGAAATTGTTCTCCTTATCTACCACAGGGAATATATTTCTGTTCGATTTTGATATTGTTTGTACCATCTCGCCCAAGTCCATATCGGGAGTAACGGTAAGTAGGTCTGTCTCTATAACACTGTTCATCTTCAAAAGAGTAAGCACAGCCTTATCTTTGTGGTGAGTAATAAGTTCTCCTCTCTTTGCAAGACGGTGAGTGTATATACTGTGGCTACTGAATATTCTAACTGTTCCGTATGATGAAAGAGATGCAATCATCAGAGGAAGGAAAAGCCCATATCCACCCGTTAATTCTGCTGTTAAGAAGAGGGCCATTAGCGGAGCATGCATAACACCTGCCATAACTGCGGTCATACCCATCAATGCAAAATTCTTTTGAGAAAGAGGGTCGGGCATCTCTATAAAATGATTGAAGATAAATGCAAATAAAAATCCGCACATACAACCCACATACAAGCTTGGTGCAAACGTACCACCCACACCTCCGGCTCCATTTGTTGCAGCAGTGGCAAACGACTTTAATAAAATGATAAGAGTAATCATAAGAGTCAAAACCCAGAAACTGTTTCTTCCGTCATAAAAGAAACTCTCCTCGGTTATAGCCTCTGCATTACCGTTAATAATTTGTTCTATTGAGTCGTATCCCTCACCATATAGAGGGGGAAGGAAGAATATGGCACAACTCAATATGGCGGCACCAATGGCAAATTTGAGCCAAGGTTTTTCGTTTAGTTTGCCAAATAGTTTCTCCATCACCAATATTGTACGGGTAAAGTAAAGCGAAATAAATCCGCAGAATATACCCAACAACAAAACAATCGGGAATCGTTGAGCCTTCCAAATCTCGGTGTGGTCAAATCTAAATTCGGGCATCGGTCCGTCAAAAATATAAATGACGGTGGCAGCCGTTGCAGCAGAAATCATCAAAGGCATAACCGATGCAGTGGTTAGCTCAAACATCAAAACCTCAATGGTAAAAAGCAAACCGGCAATTGGAGCCTTAAATATAGCAGCAACACCGGCAGCCGCACCACAGCATACAAGAATCATAAGTTGTCGTGCGTCAAGTCTGAAAATGCGACCAATATTTGAACCAATGGCAGCACCTGTGTAAACCATCGGAGCCTCGGCTCCAACCGAACCACCAAAACCAATGGTAATAGAACTTGCTATTAAAGAGCTATATGTATTGTGAGGTTTTAAACGACTTTTTCGTTGGGCAATGGCATGCAGTACACGGGTAACACCATGGCTTATATTGTCTTTTACAACATACTTAACAAACATCCATGATAAAAGAATACCAATTAGCGGGTAAACCAAAAACAGGTAGTTTGCGCCATCTATCGAAAAATGTTCTGTTAAGGCATCTTTAATAAAATGGATGATATATTTCAACAGCATTGCTGCACCTGCCGCACCAATACCAATAATAAGGCTCAATATGAGAATCAAATTCCTTTCGGGAATATGTTTCTCTCTCCAAACAGCAAGCTTTAATGTGAGATTTTCTAATTTACCACTCATAAAATTTACATTCCACGACCTGTAAAAACAATCTTTACAGTATAAAATAAAATTTTAAAATCAATCAACAGCGACATATTCTCCAAATAGATAATGTCGTATCTCAAACGAGCAATCATCTCGTCAATATTTCGAGCATAACCATAATTTACCATACCCCAAGATGTAATGCCGGGGCGAACTCTATGCAATAAACTATAGTAGGGTGCGCGTTCAATAATTTTGTCAACAAAATATTTTCTTTCAGGTCTGGGTCCTACAAGCGACATATCGCCCTTTACAACATTCCAAAATTGAGGAAGCTCGTCAATTCTGTATTTCCTTAACCATTTGCCGAATTTTGTTATTCTTGCATCGTTAGGGCTTGATAACATAGGCGTCTCGCTTTCGGCATTTTCAATCATCGAGCGGAATTTATACATCGTAAACTCTTTGCGTTTAAAGCCAACGCGCCTTTGTTTATATATAATAGACCCTTTTGATGTTAATTTTATTCTGATGGCAACGTATGCCATTAGTGGCGAAAGAACAACAATGGCAATGATAGAGAGAATAATGTCGAGAAAACGTTTGATATTCTCCTCGGCGTCGGAGAGCGAAAGAACACTCACGTCAACAAACGGAGCACCATAGATGTCCGACAAATTTATTCTCGATGTTAGAATCTCATACTCCTTTGCCTCCAACATAATAGGCAAATCATACTTGTATAGAGAATTTATAAGATTAAAAGTTTTAGCTCTGTCGTTACCTTCGGGCGATACAATAATTTTTTTGATATTCTGTTCCTTAATGACTGAGTCCAATTGAGCTAAGTCGTATGTGGGCAAACTGTTCTCAACATTGTTCTCTCCCTCTAATTTAACAAAGCCAACAATGTTGTAACCCACAGAGTATCTTAAGTTATTGATAGAGTCAATAAGGTTTCTTGCACCTTTGCTACAACCTAAAACAATAGTGTTAAACGATAGGTCTCCCTGATGAACCGATTTGGCAGTATGCGAAGTTATAAACCATCTTCCCACATACACCCAAGCAAATGAAATAGCCCAAAGGGTAAAAACAAGATTGTAGTTATATTGGGTATAGATATACTTATTCATCAACGATAAGAATAGAATAGATATAACCCATATAAAAGTGGAAATTATTGTGGAAAAGAATTCTCCTGCTCTCGATTTGAAAACAACCCTGTTGTAGTAACCCGAAAGATAGAATATAAGCATCATACCTGTAGGGTATATAAGTTGAGCCAACAGAGATTTTGGAGAAGATATGAAGTTGAAGAACGAACCATATATCTCCTCAAGAGGAAGAATTTTATACCTGTATATGTTAAATGAGAACCACGTTGCCAAAGCAGCAATGCAGTCCCAAGCAATATACCTTACTTTTAACCTCTTGTTAATCATTCTCTGATAATTTTAATAAGCCCACCATCATCAACCTTTATTATGCTCGATGCAGCAGGTTTGCTAAAATCGTTACGTCTAAAATCAACAACGTAATCAACGCTGTTGATAATATAGTCACTAATCTCGCTATAATTAGCAGGAGCAACCTCGCCGCTTATGTTTGCCGAAGTTGAAACTATGGCTTTTCTGAATCTAAAGCACAACTTTTTTGAGAACTCTTCATTTGTGACTCTGATGCCAACACTTCCATCTTCCGAAATAAGTAGCGGAGAAAGATTTCTACCGCGCGGATAAACAATGGTTAGGGGCTTATTTGTAACCTCTACCAAATCTTTTGTTATTTCAGGAGCATTGTCAGTGTAGAAATCGACTTTAACAGGATTGTCTACCAAAACAATCAAAGCCTTGCTATCGGCACGTTGCTTAATTTCAAACACTTTTTTTACAGCCTCGTCATTTGTAGCATCACAACCAATGCCCCAAATAGTATCGGTAGGGTAGAGAATAACTCCACCTTTAGCCATTACATCACAAGCCTTTTTTATTTCGTCGTCAATTAAAGCCATAGAAACAAATTTTAATAAACAAAGATATATTTAAAATAGGAGTTAGCCAAATAAAAAGCTTGGAGTTTTTGGGAAGTTTAAGAATGTTTTTACTGAAGCCATGTGAGAAAAACTAACAAATCTTTGAGTTAGCGAGGGCATATTCTATAAACGATAGTTTGTTTGCTAAAAACAAACAACTAAAAAATTGGCTCGCTGTTGCTCGCATGTGTAATTATCAAATAAAACCATAAAAGGTTGTATAAATTTCGCATCATTTATCTTGTTTATAGAGTTTATTTTGCACAAAATGATTATAAACTTTATAAACTAAAAATGATGGAAAATAAATTAACCACACAAAAAAGTTCTTCTTATGAGAAGAAAAATGAGTTATTATGGGATAGCAAGAGAAATATTTATATGAGATATTCTCCGTTTTCAGATCAATGGTTGCCCTACCAAGTGCCACTTTGGGATATTGATTCTCCAGAGTATAATCCCGAGAGTTTGGATGAGTATAATCAAGTGATGTCTCAGAAAGAAAAAGCATCGCAACCACAACCCAAACCAACATATTTAAAAGGTTATTTAACTAATATTGCTAATTATAACCATAGTGATTATGCAAATGGAGGAAATTTAAATACGCCAATTCCATTCAAACCTCAAAATTCTGTAAAATTACACTCGTATAACACATCATTGGGAAATGTTGTAAACTATGGAAATTCTGACTATTTTTCGGATAGTAGTTGGGCGCATATAGCAGACAATAATCGTAGAATAACAAGTAATATTTATGGGCAGAGGCTATTGGGATCTATAAAAGATAAAAGCCTAAATATAAAATATAATCCACAAATTAAGAACGAAGGGCAAATAAAAGGAATAAATGAAATGACCTTCAAAAACAATATGCCTTCTACTATGGCTCAAACAGAGGAATTTATTCATGCTGGACAGCAACAATATTATGATTGGCTTGGAATACGCCAAACAATTCCAAATATAAATAAAGAGGTGGAAGCAAAATTTATAGCAGACATAATACACGAGTCAAATAGTAGAGCATTCGATAAAGATAATAGTAAAGATGTTTTATCTGGTTATCCGTTTTCTCAGATAGGAATGGCGAGAGACGGATATGAAATACCAGAAGATCTATTTAAATCATATTATGATAGTATAGATAAAATAGTTAATTCTGGAAAAATAACTCTTGAAGATTTAAAAGCATATTATGCAGTAGGTTCGATATTAGACCCAGCTAAAAGTAATGATGAACGTCCGTTTGATAATAAAATTCCACCACATTATCTTATAAATATAATAATGGATGGAAATATAAAGGGTTATAATAAATAAAACAAAATAAAACATTATATTTGATGAGAATATTAAATGAATATTTTATGAAAACGTCATCATTTGTAATTCTTGTATTTATAATGTTCTTTCCAATAACACTTATCGCAGATGATAATACAATTACCAGAAATAATTTAACGTATTATATTTCTGAGAATCATTTTACCTTATCAAATGCCTCTCCTGAATATGATAAAAAATTAGAAGCCTTTAAGTTAGATGATAAATGTACACTTGAAGAGTATAAGTTGCTATGTGAGACATCTCGGAATCTTAAGGGAGAAGTTGTTGAATTAATAAAAGATATTTTTCCTGAAGAAAAACTTTATAATGAAGACGGTAAATCTGTGATAAGAAAAGTCTCATATTATTTGAAACTTAAAACAGGGGAGACGGGACTATTTTTTATCTTTTTTAATGAAAACGTACTTCCTAAAAATTTAGATGATAATATTCATTTGTTTTATAATGAGTTTAATAAAAGAATAAAATTCCCTCCGTCAAACAATGAATCATTAATAGATAGCAGTACAGTTATATTATCTATGAGTTTCAATATAACCAAACCAATAGTTCAGGACGAAGAAACTTCTAATGTATTTGTAAGGTTTTGGAATTGGTTATGGAATGAATAGTTTTGTTTGAAATGTTTTTTAATTGATTTGCCCACGCTTAATATTTTATGAAAAAGTTAACAGCTAATTTAAATTGGCTCGCAGTTGCTCGCCGATTTATGGGAGGGAGATGTTAATGCCCAACAGCGTGAGCGACTGCCACTTATTGAGTTCCTCAAAAAAAAGACTGCAGCAAGGATATTCCCTTAAAATAAATTTTAGGTCATATCCTTTTTGTTATTAAACAACTAAATTAAATTGACTCGCCTACGCTCGTCGATTTATAGCGGGGCATGTTAAGGACAATATCTTTGCGTGA
>JAFYRT010000002.1 GCA_017546805.1 Muribaculaceae bacterium
AGGCGGAATTAAAGTTGCAACAGCTGAGGCAGCAACAGTATCTATCTACTCAATTGCAGGAGTATTGGTATCAGAGCAAACAGTATCTGAGACAACAACAATCGCAATGGAGAAAGGTATCTACATTGTAAAAGTAGCTGATAAAGTGGCTAAGGTTGTGGTTAAATAAGTTGTTAGTTTTTAGTTTTTAGTTGTTAGCAACAAAGACGCAACAAGCAATAATTTAAGAGGAGCAGAAATTTCTGCTCCTCTTTTTTTTGTATTAGCCCAATTAGTCCAACAACCAACAACTAACAACTGAGAGCTAAAAAAACTAACAACTAACCACTAACAACTAACAACTTTTTTGTAAATTCGCATATTAAAACTGATGAGTGTGAAAATTGAAGAGTTACATAAGATATTTTTATCTTACCCTATAGTAAGTACAGATACCCGAAAGATTGAGCAGAATTCAATATTTTTTGCTTTAAAGGGTGCTAATTTCGATGCCAACAAGTTTGTTCCTGACGCTTTGCGTAGTGGTGCGGCATATGCTGTTGCAGACGATAAAGGGTTGGCTGAGTTAAACGATAATCGTATTATAATTGTCGACAATGTGTTGTTGACGCTTCAGGCTTTGGCAAGATATCATCGCGATTCCATGAATATTCCTGTATTGGCAGTAACAGGTACGAATGGGAAAACTACTACAAAAGAACTTATAAACGTAGCTCTCTCTTCTGCTCACAATGTTTTATCTACTATTGGAAACTTAAATAACAGTATAGGTGTTCCATTAACGTTGTTGCGTTTGAAAAAAGAGCATACCATTGCTGTTGTAGAGATGGGGGCAAGTCATCCCGGAGATATTGAGGAGTTGGTAAATATTGCCAATCCAACCCATGGAGTGATAACAAACGTGGGACGTGCCCATTTGCAGGGATTTGGCTCGTATGAGGGCGTTATTGCAACAAAATGCGAGTTGTATGACTATATAAAAGGCAAAGCGGGAGTTCTATTCGTTCGTAATGAAGACGAGGTGCTTATGCAACGTTCTCAAGGCATTGAGAGGGTTTTGTATGGTACTTCTTCCGGCTTGTATTTGAATGGAGCGATAAACTCTGTATCACCGTTCCTTAGTGCTTCTGTTGTGCGTGATGGAGAGTCTTACGAGATAGAGACTTCGCTTATTGGTAGGTATAACTTGGATAATGTGGTGGCTGCATCGGCTATTGCCTCATATTTTAGCGTACCTATGCAGGATGTTGCGTTGTCAATATCGTCGTATGTGCCATCAAACAGTCGTTCGCAGTTTATCAAGGGCGAGCGCAACAATATTATTCTTGATGCGTACAACGCCAATCCATCGAGCATGAAGGTGGCTGTTGAGAACTTTGCAGAGGTTGAGGCAGAGAGCAAGATGCTTATACTTGGCGATATGTTAGAGCTTGGCGAGGAGAGCCAAGGCGAGCATGCTAAGGTGGTGGCTCTGTTGTCGGATTTAGGCTTTACCGATGTAATGTTGGTGGGTGGTGAATTCTCGAAAGTTGAGTCGCAATACCGTTGCTTTGCGGCTACTGCCGATTTAATTAAGTTTTTAAAAGATAGTAACATTACCGGAAAGACAATATTGATAAAGGGTTCTCGCGGTATTGCCCTTGAACAGACAATTGCGTATTTGAAATAATGGATTTTGCAGAGAAGATAAAAAACAAAATAGATAAACCAATATTTCGCCAACTCTCGGAGGTTGCTGAAGAGGAGGGTGTGCCATGTTATGTGGTGGGTGGTTATGTGCGTGATATAATACTCGATCGCCCCTCGAAGGATATTGATGTGGTGGTGGTTGGTAGCGGAATTGCTGTGGCAGAACGTTATGCAAAGAAACTCGGGAAAGGGGCTTATCTTTCGGTATTTCGTAATTTCGGTACTGCGCAGGTGAAATATCGTGGAATGGAGGTTGAGTTCGTAGGAGCCAGAAAAGAGTCTTATTCGCACGATTCTCGCAAACCTATTGTTGAAAACGGTACTCTTGAAGATGACCAGAATCGCAGAGACTTTACCATAAACGATATTGCGGCAAGCCTCAATAAAGATACCTTTGGTGAGGTATTGGATCCTTTTGGCGGTTTTGATGATATAAAGGCCAAAACAATACGTACTCCTTTGGATCCTGATATTACTTTTAGCGACGATCCTTTGAGAATGATGCGTGCCATTCGCTTTGCTTCTCAATTGAACTTTAAGATTGCTCCCGAAACATTCAAGGCTATTGCGCGTAACTGTAAGAGAATTTCCATTATCTCGGGTGAGAGAATCATTGATGAGATAAACAAAATAATGAAATCGGCTCAGCCTTCTGTAGGATTAAAACTGTTGGACGATTCGGGGTTGATGGAGTTGATAATTCCTGAATTGTCGGCATTAAAAGGTGTTGATAATTACGAGGGGAAAGGGCATAAAGATAACTTTAACCACACGCTTATGGTGTTAGATAATGTTGCACTCAAAAGTGATAACCTTTGGTTGAGGTGGGCTGCTCTTATGCACGACATTGGTAAGCCTGTTGTAAAACGTTACGATAAGAAAACGGGCTGGACATTCCATAATCACAACTACATGGGTGCTAAAATGATACATCGCATCTTTAAAAAGTTGAGACTTCCGTTGGGAGAGGAGATGAAGTATGTTCGCAAATTGGTTGATTTGCATATGCGTCCCATTGTACTTGCCGAGGAGGTAGTAACTGATTCTGCAATTCGCAGATTGTTGTTTGATGCCGGTGTTGATATTGAAGACCTTATGCTTTTGTGTGAGGCTGATATAACTTCGCGAAATAGAGAGAAGGTTGCTCGATTTAGAGAAAACTTTGGCGTAGTACGTCAAAAACTTAAAGAGATTGAGGAGAAAGATAGAATACGTGAATTCCAACCCCCTGTGAGCGGAGAGGAGGTAATGAAGGTATTTGGGTTACCGCCTTCACGTCCTGTTGGCGATATTAAGGAGGCTATAAAAGAGGCTATTCTCGATGGTATTATTCCCAATGAGTATGAGCCTGCGTATAACTATATGCTTAAAATTGCTGCAGAAATGGGCTTAAAACCTGTGGAGTAGAGATGAAGAGTTATAGAGGATTCCCTAATTGACAAACAGGTTTGTTCATCCCTAATTTCTCATTCCTAATTCCTAATTAACAAAGAGTGAGTACTCTTATCGTTTTCTACGTATAAAAAATATGTACCACTCTTTAGGGGTAGGGTAAATGGTGTGTTGCAGTTGATCTCGGTGGTTAAGACTAACTGTCCCGAGCAATTGAATACTTTGATATCGGTTTTCTTCTCTTTACCCTTAATGGTTATCTCGCCATTTGAGGGGTTGGGGTATATTTCATAATTCCTTTCGTTGCTTGTTTGTTTGAGTCCGCTCTCTTGCGTAACCAAAATGTCGGTTTGGTATGTGAGCTTATCTTGTGCAGTGATTGTAAGAGTGATACTCTCATTTGCTTTGGCTCCTTCTGTGCTTAATGTTATGTTGCCATTCTCTATCTGTTTTGAGTCTATTATTGTACCGTTGCTCCATAGTGTGGCTGTGGCATAATCTGTGTCGCACCCAATTGTAATGTTCTTTTCGTTAGCTGTTATCTCTTTTTTATGTGTAATATTCATTGTCGACGGGGCTTTGGTGCGTAACAATAGTGAAGGGTCGCCAAATAATGCCCATTGACAGGCTACGTCTGCTCCGCTTCCTTTGTATTTTGCAATGACGTTTTTATATGCTGCATTAATGACTTCTCCAAAACTCTTTGTGAAACCAATGGAGTCGGTGGTTAAAATTCGTGCAAACTCATCCTGGCCAAGCATGGGAGGGTTCCAATATATTTGAGTTGTAAAGGCTAACATGCCTATTGCACCAATAGGTTTCCCATTGCCATCTCTGCCTCTTAAAAAACTCTCGGCAAGACATGTGGTTAATCTGAAATGTCCGTTTTGGCAACCTGCTGCTATGATTATGGGCAGTTGGTTTGTATTGGTTAAATTATTTACGTCGCTAACCGAAAATCCTGTGGTTTGCCAACTTTCGGTATAGCCATGTCCTATGTAGTTAATTAGTCCGCAACCGTTGTTGATAGCGTTTCTAAGTGTGACTTTTGAATTTGTTGTTGCTGTATTGTATCCGTTATCTTTTAGGATGTTATTTAGGTTTAAGATATGCTCATGGTCTGTTTCGTTGTTGTCGCCCGTTTCGCTTGAACTTGGATTGGTAATGCCCAATGTTGAACTAAGCCATGTTGCTGTTGAGTCAATATCTCTTTCGTAGAAAATTGTTCTCTCTACTTGTGTAGCAATATCCTCGGCACTCTCTCCTGAAAATCTACCCACTAAAACAGAGGGAGGATAGTCGGTAGAGTAGATGTATCCATACTCGGCATCGGAGTATGCGCTGTATTGGTTCGGGTTGGTTACACCGTAGCTGATATGTGTGGGAACTTTGTCTGCATCGCCAACCAATAATAAGTATCTGTTATTGTTGTCTTTATGGTAGTTTGCGACAAAATTCTTTAGTTCGTTGTGTGTCTCTCCTATATTACTGATTTTTACAATGTCGCACCACAATCCCTTTTGGCTTTTCCATTCTATGTAGGGTTGCATTGCTTCGGCATACTCGTCTGCAGTGATGATTAAAATTTGAGATTTGGCAGAAAATGTTGTTATGAGTATGGTTAGTATTGCTGTTGCTGTTTTAAGTTTCATGTGTTAAATCTTTATTACATTGCAAAGCTAAATAATAAAACCATAAAACTGAATAGAAAAATCTATAAAAAAATATAAGATGATTTCTTCGAATCGAGCCTGCTTGACCAATAAGCCGTGGCAGAGAAGAGGAGGGTAAAAACAAAAAAAAAGAGTTCTGAATTTCAGAACTCTTATTGTTGGCGGTGCGGACGGGACTCGAACCCGCGACCCCATGCGTGACAGGCATGTATTCTAACCAACTGAACTACCGCACCAGACTTTTTGTCTATCGAGAAGCACTCTTGTTTCTCATTTGCGATGCAAAGGTACACAAAATTTTTATACCTGCAATAGTTTTTACAAAAAAAATTACATAAAAATTTAAATATTTTTCTTTTTGTCTAATTATCAGGTAAATAATTTTTCATATTTTTTGCAAGTTCTATCGCTCTAAAGAAACAAATATTAGAGATAATAGAACTTGCAACTATTTTGTGGGTTTTGTATTGTTTAATAATCACACTCTTTTCTTACACTACCGTCTTTGTTGAACCATATCTCACACTCGTTGGGAGAAGTTTTTAGTTCAGCTTTAAATCCGTAGCTCTTTTTCTCAATCTCTGTAACTGCTATATTGTTGTAGTTGTTTTTTAGATAGAGCGTCGCCGGTTCGGGTAGGTGTGCGATAAGGTGCTGGTTAAGTCCGTTTTCATTTTCCATTTTAATGCAATCGCCCTCTTTATTGAAGTATAGTTCGGTGTGGTCGTTGCATTTTACCTCCATTTTATCACCTTCGTACTTATATTTTATAATCTCCCCATTAGGGATGTTCATCTCAACAAATGACTCTATTTTAGAGGGGAATACCTCTTTTTTACTACTCTTTGTCTTGTCATCTGTTGCAAATGCTGTTAAGGCAGCAATTAATCCTACTCCTGCCAATAGCAGAGTTAAACTTAGTTTGTTCATATTTTAATTATATTGGTTACGCCATATAAAACAACATATTTGCAAATATTGTTTCCTGTAAGATGTATATATCCGCTATTATTATTAAATTTACATCGATTTATGTGGCGAACAATCTTAAAGTGTGTTTTATATACCATTCTGGTAATAGCTGTATTACTGATTCTATTGCCATTTATTTTGTATATACCTGCAGTGCAGCAAGGTATGGCAAATTATGCCACTCGCGCTGCATCGGAGCAGTTGGGTATGCAGATTGGATTGGAGAGAGTTCGTGTACGTTTCCCTTTGGATGTTGAACTCGAAAATGCTTTGGTTGTTGCAGCCCCTAATGATACTATGCTGCAATGTAAGTCGTTGATTCTTGATTTGAGTTTCAAGAATATAATGCAAAAAGAGATTGAAATTGAAAAACTCTCTTTCGAAAGAACAAAGTTCCATTTTGCCGATACTTCAAAAACCTTTGATATAAAAGTAAATGTTGATGAGCTTAACTTGATGGCTCGTCCTGTGAGTTTGAGAAACGAGAGGGTGGTGTTGCCCGATATCTCATTGTCGGGTGGAGATGTTGTGTTGCATCTTGTTTCTACTGAGGAGGATACTACAAAAACAGCCCCTTCTTTTGCATGGGCTTTTGAGGTTGGAAATATTCATCTTAAGGATATTAGCTATGTTATGACGACTGCTCCTTATGTGACATCATTGCAGAGTGCGATAGATGATGCTTGTTTGAGTGATGCGGTTGTGGATATTGGGAAACAGAATGTTACATTGTCGAAGGCTCAAATTGATGGGGCTTTGTGTAAATATCTCTCTACTCCTGTCTCAGGAAAGGGTTCTACACAAGAGGTGTCTTTAAATGGTGAGATTAAGCCTTGGACAATAAATGTGGATACTCTCTCTCTGGCGAAAAGTAATGTCACATATGGACGTTTGGATTACACTCCAAAAAAATATTTCGATCCCTCATATATCTCTATTTATGATTTGAATGTTGAGGCTAATGATATTTACAACAGGGCTTCTGATATTAACGTGAAGATAAATCACTTATCTTTTTATGAACGTTCTGGATTTGCTCTCACTCATGCCAACGCATCGCTTTCTTTGAACTCCTCAAAAATTGCACTTGACGATTTCTACTTTGCAACACGTTCTTCTTCACTAAAAGGCTCTTTTGAAGCAGATGCTTCAATTCTGCAACAAGATAGATATGCCAATTTGAAGTTGGATATGGGAATATCGTTTTCTCCGTTAGATGCAATATATTTTATGCCTGACATCTCGAATAAGTTACCGTTGATGTCAACGTCAATGGTTGATGCAAAGATTGATGTTGGGGGAAATCTCTCGACATTGCATTTAAAACAGCTGAGTTTGTCTGTTCCTGAGAATCTGAATCTAAAGATAACTGGTGATGTCTCTAATCTTATCAGTAAAAAGCCAATAAAGGCAAGAGCAACTTTGAATGGAGAGTTGCTGAAAGGTAATTTCTTTCAGTCGTTTATAGGCGATAAGGATAGTTCGTCGATAATTATTCCCGACAATATAGCATTAAACGGAAAAGCAACCCTGAATGGCGATACTTTGCGCTCGGCTCTTGGAGTCTCTGTTGGCGGAGGAAAACTTGTTATGAGGGGTGCAATGAATATTGTTGATCAGTATTATAACTTAGCCCTTTCGATAAAGCAAATTCCTGTTGCGCAATTCTTTAAAAAGTCGGATTTTGGAACGCTTTCTTCGTCGGTGAAGGTAAAAGGAATGAAGTTTAATCCTTTGGAGAGTGGTGCGAAGGCAGACCTATCTGTGAAGATTGATACTTTGCACTACAATAGGTATGATTATACCGATGTGACAATGGGTGTGCAACTTTCGGAAGGTGTATATAACGGAACAATAATAAGTAATTGCCGAGATTTAAATGCGGCACTGACTCTAAATGGAGTTTTAACCGAGGCTAAGCAGAGTGTTAAATTGAAAGGAGATATCCCTAACGTTGATTTGCAACAATTAAATTATGCTTCGGATAGGTTCTCGATATCTTCAAGTATAGATGTGTCTGCCTCTGCAGATACATTAGGTATATATTCTCTGAAAGGAGGTTTGGGGACAACTACTGTACGTATGTATGGAGCAAAGCGAACTTTGCCTGGTTTGAGCATGGATATATTGGCTGATACGACACAGGTAAGGGCTAATGTGGAGGCAAAGGGGTTGTTGTTCGATTTTAATTCGCCTGTATCGTTGAGTCACTTTGTTGCAGGGGTAGATACGGTGATGGTAGAGCTGAAAAATCAAACCGATTCGTTGATGTATAATATTGAGGCTGTAAAGAATGTATTACCTCCTTGCAATGTGTCGTTATATCTCAATAATAATCCTGTAATTTCAGCACTTCTTAAACGCAACGGAATAACATTGGGGTTGACGGAGGTGAACTTCTCTTCGGAGCATGGATCTCCTTTGTATCTCGATTCACGAATATACACTTTATCAAGAGAGGGGCTTTCTGTCGATAGTATTTGTGCCAATTTGAATCAAAACAGAGAGTCGCTCGATTATAGATTTTCAATTAATGGGATAAAGGAGTCGTCGGTTGGCGGAAGTTCAATCGTTTTCGATGGTGTGGCTCAAGACAATATGATGACTCTTAATTGCTTGCAAACCGATGATAAGTCTCGAGTTGGCTTCGATTTTGGAGGTAAGGTTTTGTTGAAACCTCAATTGCTGGAGTTCTCTCTTACCTCTGAAAATCCTGTGTTTGGTTACAAAGAGTTTTCGATAAACGATAACAACTATATTAGTTATAGTGATAAAAGAAGAGTGGATGCGGATTTTGTACTATCTTCTGATGAAAAATTGGTGTCATTGAAAACCGAAAATGACTCAACGAAAAATACATTGTTGCTAAAAATACAACAGTTGGATATAGCTTCTATTTTGAAATTAATGCCTCTTGCTCCAAAAGTGGAGGGTGTACTATATGCCGATATGGGAATAACCCTTTCTGAAAGAGGTTTTGGCGCAAAAGGGTCTGTCGCTGTAGAGCAATTGGTGTATGAAAAAGCTTTGGTGGGAGATTTGAACTTAAAAGCAGGTTATGTTGCTTTACAGGAGGGCGGACAAAAGGTTGCCATGTCTCTCGCTTTGAATGATAATGAGGTTGTAAAACTCGGTGGAAAATATAATCCGGATGACGAGGAACAGATGAATCTCAAACTTACAATTGAGTCTCTGCCATTCTCCTCGATAAATCCATTTATTCCGTCAGATTTGGCTTCGTTGACAGGTGTGTTGAATGGAGATTTTTCTCTTACAGATAAAGAGAGTGATATAAAAATGAATGGTTTCTTACAGTTTGAGGGTGTTGATTTGACGCTTCCGATGATTGGAACAACTTTTACTCTTTCTCCCGAGAAAATCACAATGACGGATAATAAGATTACCATGTACAACTTTGGCATGTCGGGACCTAACAAAAAACCAATGCTTCTTGAGGGTAGCGTTAATTTAGGTAATATATCAGAGACGTTGCATGATTATGGAAAGATAAAGAGTGATATTCTGGTAACAGCAAGCAACTTCCAACTGATTAATGTTAAGAAAAACAGTAAAACTCTTGTCTATGGAAAAGCCTTTAGCGATATGTTTTTCGTAATTCAAGGACCATTGGATAATCTCACATTGGGTGGTAATGTCGCACTTCTAAATGGAACAGAGATGACCTATACCATGAGAGATGGTGGTTTGGAAAAACAGGAGGATGTTTCGGATTTGGTAACTTTTACGGCTTTTACCGATACTTTGAATCAGGATGAGGTAGAGGTGAAACATAAGAAGCATTGGGGCGTTGATATGAATTTAGGTATTTCGATAGGACAAGCTGTAAAAGTTGCAGTAAATCTGACTCCCGATGCAAAATCGGGAATAGATATTCAAGGGGGAGGAGAGCTGCTTTATACCATGAATATGTTGGGTGATACACAATTTACAGGAAAATACAATATTGTTAACGGAACGGTAAGGTATTCATTGCCTGTAGTTGCAACAAAAGTGTTTACAGTAGATGACGGTAGTTATATTGAGTGGAATGGAGATATTGCAGACCCAACAATGAATATAACCGCCCAAAACAAGGTGCGTGCCAATGTGTCGCAAGGAGGAACTAATAGTATGGTAAATTTCTATGTGATTATTGGTATTAAAAACAGTCTGGAGGATTTGGATATATCATTTGATTTGGAAGCTCCTGAAGATATGACGATAACCAATGAATTGGCATCGATGAGCGAAGATCAACGTTCTGAACAAGCCCTATCTATGTTGTTGTATAACTCATATACAGGAGTCACGGGAGCAGCGGCATCTTATGATGCAAATACAGCATTAGGCTCTTTCTTATCAAAAGAGTTGAATCAATGGGCAAATAAAACGTTGAAGAATGTAGATTTGACATTTGGTGTTGATAGTTATACTGCAACAAATGGAGAATCTACATTGGACTATTCATATGAGTTTTCAAAAAGTCTCTTAAATGACCGTTTGAGAGTGTCGGTAGGAGGTTCGTATAATCCCGACTTGTCGGCAGATGAGGTTGCGCAAAGTATTTTTGGAGATGTATCGTTGGAGTACCAGTTAGACTCTCGAGATAATATGCTTTTAAAAGTATTCCGTTCTTCAACTAACGATATGTTGGAGGGTAATATAAGTGAATATGGCGTAGGTTTTGCCGTGCGTAAACAGGTGCTTAAACTTAAAGAACTTTTCCAAATTACAGGACGTAAGGAGAGAGTGGCAGAAAAGAAATTGGAAAAGAAGAAAAAGAGAGAATCACAAACAGAGAAATCCGATAAATGAAAAAACTTAAATATATCTTTTGGCTTTTAGCAGCATTTATGGTTGTCTCATCTTGCTCAACAACAAAGAAATTGGGTGAGGATGAGCAACTCTATGTGGGTGTTAAAAAGATAGAGATAGAATCAAAAGGTGGAGGAGAAGTTTCATCTGCGGCAAAAAGCGAGGTAAAATCCGATTTGAATGTAAAACCGAATAATCCTCTCTTTTCTCCCTATCTTCGCACGCCCTTTCCGTTTGGCTTATTGATATATCAATATTGTGAGCCAACAAAAGATAAAGGTTTTAAACATTGGATATATGAGCAGTTTGCAAAAGAGCCTGTATTGATTACAACTGTAAGTCCTGAAATGCGTATGCGATTGGTTGAGAGTAAATTGCAGAATATGGGCTACTTTAATTCTAACGCATCTTATCAGTTGTTGCCTAAAAAACGAGATCCTAAAAAGGTGAAAATATCATATTTCATAGATGTGGCAAAAGGATGGGTGTATGATGAAATTTATTATCCCGAACCTGTGGATGATATAACTCAGAAGATAGATAGTCTCAAGACCTCATCGCTTATACAAAAGGGCAGGCAATACGATACTGATACTCTTGATATGGAGCGAAACCGAATAACCTCAGTATTGAGGAATAACGGATATTACTATTTACGTCCCGATTATTTGCGTTTTCTCGTAGATACTACACAAGTTAAGTATCAGGCAGATATAAAGATGATACTTGAAGAGGATATTCCGGCAATGGCATTACGCCAATATAAAGTAGGAAAGGTCGATGTCTATATTGAGAGTGCCAAAGGGATTGGTGAGGTTGATACTTTATTCTCTAAGCGAGGCAGAGTGTCAAAAGATTTTACCATAACCTATCAAAAGCCCAAAAGGGTTAAGTGGTCCTTGGTGAGAAGAAATGTACGTATCAGGACAGGTAAGGTCTATTCGTTGGAAGACCAAAGACAAACTCAAAATAATTTGAGCAGAACAGGAATATTCAGTAAAGTACAGATGATTCCTGTACTTAAAGATACACTTAACGGTGACACTCTCGATTTTAAAATAAACTTGGTCATGGGAAAACCTCTTGAGGCAGAGTTCGGTATAAATCTGACATCAAAATCGAACAGTTTTTTGGGTCCGGGAGCAGATTTTTCTCTCTCTCATAATAATATTTTGGGAGGAGCAGAAAAACTAACATTAAAATTAAATGGAGCATATGAGTGGCAAACAGGAGCAAACAAAGTAGAAAACTCAGCTTTGATGAATTCTTATGAGTTTGGAGCGCGAGTATCGTTGCTCTTCCCTCGATTGCTGTTATCTAAAAATCTGAAGAAACAGCGAAAATATTTATCTTCGACCAAATTTGAATTGGGAGCAAGTATCTTGAATCGTCCTAAATATTTCAGAATGCTATCGTTTGACGCGGCGATGGAGTATAACTTTTCGACATCGTTGGAGTCATCGCATATGTTCAACCCATTTAAATTGGTATATAATAAATTACTTAACACATCGGGCACGTTTGAAACAACTCTAAATGAAAATCCTGCTGTGGCATTGAGCTTTAGAGATCAGTTTATCCCGATGATGCGATATGCATATACATATTCAAAACCGTTTGGACCTCAAAAGTCAAATAAGATATATTTGATGTTGGAACTAACACAGGCAGGAAATCTTATTGATGGAGTTGGACGCTTGTGCGGTATAGATGGAACAAAAAAATTGTTTGGAAATCAATTCTCGCAATTTGTAAAAGGAGAGATGGAGTTGAAATATTCTCGTAGAATGTGGGGAGAGAATTGGTTTGTATCTCGTTTCCTTGTAGGTGCTGGTCATGCATATAGCAATTCAACGGTAATGCCTTACAGTGAGCAGTTTTATATAGGAGGAGCCAATAGTATAAGGGCGTTTACTGTTCGCTCGTTGGGTCCTGGAAGCTACCGACCGAATACCGACAATCCAAACTATTATTTCGACCAAACAGCAAACTTTAAGTTGGAGGCAAACGTTGAGATGCGTTTGAAAATATACGGAGGATTGCAATTTGCTCTTTTCCTTGATGCAGGAAACATATGGTTGTTGCAAGATGATCCTGCACGCCCTGGAGGAAAGCTAAATAAAAGCACATTCTTTAAAGACATAGCATTGGGAACGGGTTGTGGTATTCGTTATGACCTTTCTGTAATAGTTCTTCGTCTTGATTTAGGCGTTGGATTGCATGCCCCTTACAATACAGGACGAAGTGGGTATTACAACATGCCGGAAAAATTCAAAGATAGTTTAGGCTTGCATTTTGCAATCGGATATCCTTTTTAACATATTTATACCCACATATAATCAAGGATAAGTTTGCTACTGTGGCTATTTTGTTGTAATTTTGCACCCGAAAAATAAAAAGGGAAAATATAATTTTTTTAAAACCAAAACAGATTATGAAATACAGTAACGACAATTGGTCTGGTTTTAAGGGAGATGTATGGCGCGATGAGATTAATGTACGCGACTTTATTCAATCAAACTACACTCCTTATGATGGAGATGAGAGCTTCTTGGTTCCCTCATCTGAGAAAACACGTAAAGTATGGAACAAATTAACTGAGATGTTCAAAGTTGAGCGTGAGCGTGGTGTTTACGATGCAGAGACAAAACTACCACAAACAATCACAACTTACGGACCCGGTTATATCGATAAAGAGAATGAGGTAGTGTTTGGTCTTCAAACAGATGCACCTCTTAAACGCGGTATCTTCCCAAAAGGAGGTATTCGTATGGTTGAGAACAGCTTGAATGCTTATGGCTACGAGTTGGACCCAATGACACGCGAGATTTTTACAAAATATCGTAAAACTCACAACGAAGGAGTATTTTCGGCATACACAGAAGAGATGTTGGAGGCACGCCGTTCAGCAATCATCACAGGACTTCCTGATGCTTATGGACGTGGTCGTATCATCGGTGACTACCGTCGTGTAGCTCTATACGGAACAACAATCCTTATAGCAGAGAAAAAACACTTCCAAAAACGTTTGGATATCCAAGAGATAACAGAGGAGACAATCCGCAGCCGTGAGGAGGTGACAGAGCAAATCAAAGCACTTAAAGACTTTGAGAAAATGTGTGCAGGTTACGGATTTGACGTAACACGTCCTGCAAAAGATGCTCGTGAGGCAGTACAATTCGTTTATTTGGCATACTTGGCTGCGGTTAAAGACCAAGACGGAGCAGCGATGTCAATCGGACGTACAGCAACATTCTTGGATATTTACATTGAAAAAGATATTCGTGAAGGAAAATTGACAGAGGAGGAAGCACAAGAGTTGATCGATCAAATGATTATCAAACTTCGTATTGTTCGTTTCTTGCGTACTCCCGAGTACAACGACCTATTCTCTGGAGACCCTGTTTGGGTAACTGAGTCTTTGGGAGGTATGGGACTTGACGGACGTACATTGGTTACAAAATCATGTTTCCGTTACCTACACACACTATACAACCTAGGACCCGCACCAGAGCCAAACTTAACAGTTCTTTGGGCAGACAAACTTCCCGAAAATTGGAAAAAATATTGTGCTAAAGTATCAATCGATACATCAGCAATCCAATATGAGAATGACGACCTTATGCGCGTAGAGTATGGCGATGATTACGGAATTGCATGTTGCGTGTCTCCAATGAAGATAGGTAAACAAATGCAATACTTCGGAGCACGTGCGAACTTGGCGAAATGTCTGTTGTATGCAATCAACGGTGGACGTGACGAAATAAGCGGAATCCAAGTAGCTCCTAGCTATGAGCCTATCACAAGCGAGTATCTTGATTATGATGAGGTAATGCGCAAGTACTCTCAAATGATGCGTTGGTTGGCAAAAGTATATGTAAACGCATTGAAGATTATTCACTATATGCACGATAAATATGCATATGAGGCATTCGAGATGAGTTTGCATGATGGTCGTGTAGAGCGTATCCGTGCAACAGGTATCGCAGGATTGTCAATCGTTGCCGATTCATTGGCGGCAATTCGTGATTGCAAAGTAAAAGTAATTCGCGATGAGAGAGGTTTGGCAGTAGGATTTGAGCGCGAGGGAGATTATGTTCCTTTCGGAAACAACTGCGATTCAACTGACAAAATTGCTGTTGATATCACAGAACGTTTCATGGAGTATCTTCGTCAACACGAGACATATCGTAACGCAACTCCTACACAATCAATCCTTACAATTACAAGTAACGTAGTTTATGGTAAGAAGACAGGAGCAACTCCTGACGGACGTAAAGGTGGAACACCTTTCGCACCGGGAGCTAACCCAATGAACGGACGCGATATTAAAGGTGCAGTTGCAGCGTTGTCATCAGTATCAAAACTTCCATTCCAACATGCACACGATGGTATATCATACACATTTGCAATCTCTCCTTCGGCGTTAGGAAAAGAGCAAGATATACAAATAACAAACTTGGTTGGATTGCTTGATGGATATTTCACTCCAACAGGAGGTCAACACTTGAACGTAAACGTATTTGATGCAGATCTTTTGATTGATGCAATGGAGCATCCTGAGAAATATCCTCAATTGACAATACGTGTAAGTGGATATGCTGTAAACTTTGTAAAACTTACAAAAGAACAACAATTAGACGTTATTTCACGTACTATCAACCAATCTATGTAAAATAGATAATGGAAATAGTTGGAAAAATACATTCAATAGAGAGTTTCGGGACCGTCGACGGTCCCGGAATTCGTTTTGTAGCATTCCTTCAAGGGTGTCCTTTGCGTTGTGCATATTGTCACAATCCCGATACATGGGATTTAAATACAAAAACAAAGTATGAATATACTCCCGAACAACTTTTTGACGAAGCAATAAAGTATAAAAACTTTATAAAGAGCGGAGGTGTGACATTGACAGGAGGAGAGCCTCTCATGCAATCTGATTTTGCAAGGGAATACTTTCGTTTGTGCCAACAAGCAGGAATTCATACGACACTTGATACAGCAGGTTCCATAATAACAGAAAAGAGTCTCTCTGTATTGGACTATACCAACCTTGTAATGTTGGATATAAAAGCATTGGATGCAGAACTTTGTAAACAAGTTTGTGGTAATGATGGAAGTGCATCGTTGCGATTTCTTGAAGAGTTACAACGCAGAAATATTCCAACATGGATACGCCATGTGGTTGTTCCTACACTAACCGATGATGACGACAAAATAAAGGCTCTTATTGAGTTTTTGAAGCCATATAGCGTGGTTGAAAAGATTGAGTGGTTACCATATCACACATTAGGAGTTTTTAAATATAAGGAGCTTGGAATACCTTATCCATTAGAAGGTGTCGAAGCGGTTAAGAAATCGAGAATTCAAGAGATTAAAACATTCGAACGATAAAATAATAAAGGGTCTGTAAAATAAACTGTGTCAAGCTATAATTTTCTGTTATAACTCATCGGTCGGGGAACGCCCAGCGGCAAGGGGCGGGACCACCCGTCCCGACGAGCGACAAAGTTAGAACAACTTGAACCTATCTCCAAATTTAAT
>JAFYRT010000003.1 GCA_017546805.1 Muribaculaceae bacterium
CAGGAACTAAAGAAGTATATCTACTACTACAACAATGACAGAATAAAACTGAGATTAAAAGGAAAGAGTCCGGTGCAATACCGAACTCTTTTCCAATAAACTTTTTATTAATCAGTCCAACTTTTTGGGGTCACTTCAGTTGAAGCTCGCATTTTTTATCGTATGTAACCTGGATATCAGAAGTTATAACCTACAGAAATAGTTGTAACGCCCATTCTTCCGGTAACAGGATCATCAACGTCAGGCTTTACAATCTTGTTGAAGTCTGTCACATAACCTACGCCAAATGAATACTCTCTGTAGCTGAATGCAACACCGCAGTTGAAACCAACCTGAAAACGTTTCAAAGCACTGTCACCCATTCCTGCAACATACACACCATCACGAACCTCTTCCACGTCTTCCGGGTCCTTTTTGCTGAACAGCCTGTACTTCATAGTACCTGTCACCTTTTCACCATCTTCATAATATGTTGCAATCTCCTTCAATGTACCTCCTAAATTAAATCTGAAATTCAAACCAAGATATGGAGTTACAGAAAAGTCATTGTTAAGAAACGAAAAACGGAATGCAACATTCACCGGAACATTGAGAGAGAAGATATTCAATCTTGTATCCAACTTCTCATCATACCCATCAGCTTCTATCTTTGATCTGCCGAAAGTCCATTGCAAATTTGCACCATACTCAACAAACAAAGGCAACGATTTCACGATGTTTGTTCCGTGCAAATAACCAAGTGTCAAACCATTTTTGATAGGCATAAACTCATTGTAAATACTTGCAAATTCACTCCAAGAAACAGTAACCGGATTATAACCGAAATAGACACGATTGTAACCATCGGTAGGCATTGAAGCAAAGATATTACCACCTTTTCCCTGACCGCCTGCGTTACTCTGGGCAAACTGTGCCGATGCTGTTGTTGCCATTGCAAAGAATGCAACAACCAATAATAACATTTTTCTCATAGCAATAACGTTTTAGTTAATGAATTATATTTTATAATATACAATCACAATCTGTATACAAAATGCTTTCGTCATATATCTGCAACAGCATCACACTGTCTCCTGATGAAAAAGTCCGACCCAACCCGATTATACAACGTAACACAATGTAAAAAACATCAAGTCTTAAAGCCAACAACTTTACTTTAAGCAAATTAAATACAAATAGAATTAACAAACAAGAGAATTTTAATGTTTTTTAACGGCCATATCATAAAAACTTCAAAAATCTCATTCAACACAACGAGAATCCAATCAGAACCTGCAGGAGAAACTGATGTGGGGAAGAGAGATAAGAGGACAAAAAATGCGAGCGGTAAAGCTCGCATTTTTTTATCATTTACCCCCGAATATCAGAAGTTATAACCTACAGAGATTGTTGTAACACCCATTCTTGCTGTAATAGGATAATCAACGTCAGCCTTTAAAATCTTATTGAAGTCTGTCACATAACCTACACCAAAGGTATACTCTTTGTAGCTGAATGCAACACCGCAGTTGAAACCAACCTGAAAACGTTTCAAAGCGTAGCCTTCACCCATACCGGTTTTATACACGCCATCACTAACCTCTTCAAGTTCGTCTTCTTCACTGAACATATTATATTTGATAGTAACTTCTTCTCCTCCTCCGGCATAATCATCATATATATGCTTTGTAACACCTACGACGTTGAAACGCATATTAAGACCAAGATATGGAGTTACCGAAAAATCGTCGTTAAAGAATGAAAAACGGAATGCAACGTTCACTGGGACATTGATAGAGAGCATATTAAATCTTGTAGACAAATCGGTATAATCCCAATCAGTTCTACTTCTACCAAAAGTCCACTGCAAATTTGCTCCGTACTCAACAAACAAAGGCAACGATTTCACGATGTTTGTTCCACGCAAATATCCAAGGGTCAAACCGTTTTTGGCGGGGTAGATCTTATTGTAAAGAGCACCTCCCTCATTCCAAGCAACAATAACCGGATTATAACCGAAATAGACACGATTATAACCATCGGTAGGCATTGAAGCAAAAATATTACCACCTTTTCCTTGACCGCCTGCATTACTCTGGGCAAACTGTGCCGATGCTGTTGTTGCCATTGCAAAGAATGCAACAACCAATAATAACATTTTTCTCATAGCAATAACGTTTTAGTTAATGAATTATATTTTATAATCACAATCAGTACACAAAAGGCATTCGCCATATATTTGCGACAGCATCTGCACTACCCCTCTGGGAGATAAAGTAGATGTACTTGCCGTCTTTACTCCACACCGGGCTCAAATCATCGGCTGCGTGATAGGTAAGCTGTTGCTTCTCTGTTCCATCGGTGCGACAAACGTATATGTCAGTATTCTTATATGAGAATTTTGGCGTAACGATTTCACTCTCGCCGACAAACAGTATCCATTTACCGTCGGGAGACAGCACCGGCGATGTAAAGCTACGCCTGGGCTCAGAAATCACACACTCCTCGATACCTGTCGCGTAGTTCACTCTCCAAATCTCGCTATAACCGTCAGCACTTGTACGTACACACAAGCAGGCATCGCCTTTGAGCGGATAAGGGTTCATACCGGTAGTGTAACTTGACAAGAAATTACTTTTTACATCATAGCCCCATACACCGATACCATTGCTCTCCATACGCGCAAAAAGGACTTTGCTCATATCTGAAGTATATACTGGAGAAAAATCCTGATTTGAAGAAGTAATCATTCGGCACACATATCCTGTTGATGCATCTGTCTGGAATATCTGGTTAGTAGCACCTCTGGTCTCGGAAAACAGGATAGACTTTCCATCGGGAGAATAGGAAAAATCGAGAACAGACTGACGGTTTGTTCTTTGAATTGAACCGCCCTGTTTTCCCAATTCCTTAATAAAAATATTGGTAGTATTGTTGCGGGCAGACACATAGGCGATGTATTTCCCATCAACCGATATATCGAGAATGCGATTTGACAACCACGAGAAGGTAGTTCTTGTACGTTTTACCAAAGGCATACAAACAAAATCATTGGCAGTTGTAACCTGCATAAAATCAATACCGGTCTCCTCGACGGCATTAACCACAGAATAGTCCACCTTTTGGGCACACACACTACTGATGCCCATCATCAACAATGTTACTAAAAGATTAATCTTACGCAAAAACATAGATGTAAATACTATTAGCTTCATTCCAAATCTTGCCCTAAAACCCAAGCTGCAGATGGAATGATTTGACAAACAAATATTCATTGTGGCAAATTAAATATAAATAAAGTTAATAATCCACAAAACATTGTTAATATTTAACGACAGTATCGGCAG
>JAFYRT010000004.1 GCA_017546805.1 Muribaculaceae bacterium
AAAACGGGTCACCCTCTCTTGTCTAAGGGTTGAATAAAAAGAGCTATTTTTAGGCTTGCGAAGACTCCAAAACCGCAGTTTACTAATCGTAAATGAGGATTTTGGAGACAAGCATAACGACAAAAGAGCCTTTTTAGTCAGTCTCTTGTTGGTTTTTAAACTATAATATCATTAAATATTTTTATGCATAAAAATTTTGTAGAATAAGAATTTATTCACATCTTTGTATTAACAAAATTGTTAAACTACTTTGTTAACACAAAAATATGTTAGGATTTATGGGAGAAGAATTTATTCAAAGCAAAGAGTTACAAATACTTGAAGCCGCAGAAAAAGAATTCCTTACAAAAGGGTACGATGGGGCAAGAACAACTTCTATCGCAAAAGCGGCAGGAGTTACACACGCTATGCTTCATTACTATTTCCGCACAAAAGAACAACTTTTTGAACGAATCATAGACAAAAAAATGTCAGAGATTACTCCTCTACTTACATATTTATTTGGAAACGATAAACTCCCATTGGCTGAACGAATCAAAGAGGCGGTTTCTGTTCATTTTGATTTTATTGTAGCCAATCCTGAACTGCCAAAATTTTTGATAAATGAGGTACTACCCAATAAAGAGAGATTTGTTGTACTAAAATCAAAGATAGATAAAGTTTTACATCAATTTAACAATCTTCAAAAAGAGGTTGATGAGGCAGCATTACGAGGAGAAGTGGAACAATTTAATATCATAAACCTTTTCCAAACCATTCTTTCACTAAATATATTTTCATCAGTAATGCCTCTTTTTATGGAGAACATATTTGGAGAGAAAGACTTTACCTCGAAAGATTTTTTGGCTGCACGTAAAGCAGAAAATATTGAAACAATTATGAGAAGAATAAAAAAAATATAGGCAATAATATAACATTATGAAACGAATTTTTCTTTTTGTGCTAACGGCCATGTTTGTGCATACGTTACAAGCTCAAACGCTTGATGAATGTCGCAAAATGGCGCGCGAACACTATCCTGAAATCAGGCAATACGATCTTATTTCAAAAACCGAGCAGTACAATGTTTCAAATGCTGCTCGCGCTTGGATTCCGCAAATAGTTTTGTCGGGGCAAGCAACTTATCAATCGGCAACACCAACCTACCCTGAAGTACTGAACAATATGATTGCTTCATACGGGATGGAAATGTCGGGAATCCGCAAAGACCAATATAAGGTTGCTATTGATATTTCCCAAAATATTTGGGATGGTGGTATGTCAAAAGCAAATCGAAAAATTGCAGAGACAGAGGCTGTGGAGCAACGAAGCAGATTAGATGTTTCGCTTTATGATTTACAATCAAGAGTTGATAACATCTATTTTGGTATTCTTCTGCTTGATGAACGTGTTGCTCAAACAAAAACTCTGATTGAAGTTTTAACAAGCAATCTTAATCGCATGCGCACACTATTCAATAATGGTGTGGCTATGCAATCGGATGTAAATGCCGTGGAGGCAGAACTACTCACTGCTCGTCAAACATTGGGACAAGTTGAGGCTTCTCTTGTAAGTTACCGCAGAATGTTGGAAATTTTCATTGGGCAACCACTTTCAAGCGAGAAGCTACATCGTCCTACGATGAGCAATGTGGCAAGTCGAAACTCAGCTCGTCCAGAACTTACATTGTTTGAAGCACAAAGTAATAAACTTTCCGCTCAACGCAGTGTAATAAATGCTTCACTTATGCCTCAATTCAGTGCTTTTGCACAAGGCTATTACGGTTATCCTGGATTGGATATGTTCAAGAGTATGGTTAATGCAGAATGGTCTCTTAATGGAATAGTTGGTGTGCGCATGGCTTGGAATATAGGTGCATTTTATACCAAAAAAAACAATATTAACAAGTTGGATGTTGCAGAGCAACAAATTGCAATTCAACGCGATATATTTTTACTCAACACTCAAATGCAAACCACACAAGATGACGGTGAGATTGCTCGCTTACGCAGTGCTATAGAAGATGACAATAGAATTGTCGAGTTACGACAATCGGTTCGTATTGCAGCAGAATCGAAACTTAACAATGGTGTTATTGATGCAACAGACCTTTTGCGTAAAATTGCAGATGAGACAACTGCTACACTTAACCGCAGTACACATGAGATAGAACTATTACAAGCCATTTACAGATTAAAAACAACATTAAATCAATAAATCATGAAACGATTAATTTATATCCTTTCAATTTTATGTTTAGTATCTTGTAGCAATAATACCAACTACGATGCACAAGGTTCATTTGAAGCTACAGAGATAATTGTATCGTCAGAGGCCACAGGAAAAATTTTGAATTTTGATATTACAGAAGGAGATATCATTAAAGCAGATTCAACTGTTGGAGTTATAGATAGTCTGCAACTTCATCTACAACGCAAACAACTATCGGCTCAACTGTCGGCACTGTTGAGCAGCCGCCCCGATAAAGAGAAACAAGTTGCCTCTCTTCGAGAACAGATTACAACACAAAAGAGAGAATTTCAAAGAATTGAAAACATGCTTCGCGAAGGTGCTGCTACACAAAAGCAGTATGATGATGTTAAAGCACAGATAACTATCTTAGAGAATCAACTCTCTGCCACGTTATCCACTCTCGATAACAACACTGCAAGCATCAATGATAATGCAGTTGCTCTTGAGGCCCAAATAGCGGCTCTTGACGACCGTATTGCCAAATGCCTTATCAACTCATCTGTAAACGGAACAGTATTATCAAAATATGCAGAGGCAGGAGAACTTGCAACCATAGGAAAACCTCTTATGAAAGTTGCCGACCTTGAAAATATATACTTGCGAGCATACTTTACATCGGACCAATTATCAAAAGTTAATTTGGGCAACGATGTAACAGTTACTGCCGACTTTGGTGGCAATGAACGTTACAACTATGTTGGCAAAGTAACATGGATTTCGTCAGAGAGCGAATTTACACCTAAAAACATTCAAACCAAAGATTCTCGTGCCAATCTTGTTTATGCTGTTAAGATTGCAGTTAAGAATGATGGACGCATAAAAATAGGTTTGGCTGGAGAGGTAAAACTATAATAATATGTCAGCTATAAAAGTTGAAAACATATCAAAAAGTTTCGGTGCTGTAAAAGCTCTTGAATGCGTATCGTTTGAGGTTGAACGCGGCGAGATGTTTGGGCTTATAGGTCCTGACGGTGCAGGTAAAACCACACTCTTTCGTCTGCTTACAACTCTACTTACCCCGGATGAAGGGAGAGCAGAAGTTGATGGGTTTGATACCGTATATGAGTATCGTGCAATTCGTGAACGCGTGGGATATATGCCGGGACGTTTTTCGTTATACCCCGATTTAACTGTTGAGGAGAATCTGAACTTCTTTGCAGCTTTGTTTGGTGTAAAAGTAGAAGATTCATACGATCTTGTTGCTCCCATATATAGCCAAATTGAACCATTCAAAAAGCGTAGAGCCGGAAAACTGTCGGGTGGTATGAAACAAAAACTTGCCCTGTCGTGTGCATTGATACACCATCCGAGCGTTCTATTTTTGGACGAACCTACAACGGGAGTTGATGCTGTATCGCGAAACGAGTTTTGGGATATGCTCGCAAAACTCAAAGAGAAAGGTATAACAATTCTTGTTTCAACACCATATATGGATGAGGCTTCGAGATGCGACCGCATTGCATTGTGTAACGAGGGACGTATTCTCGGTATTGACACTCCAAAAGATATTGTAGCGGGATTCAACTCTCCTCTATACAACATTAAAGCTGACAACATGTACCAACTGCTTCAGGATGTACGTAAAATAAAAGGTGTTTTGAAGTGTTATCCGTTTGGAGACACACATCACCTTGTTGCTGATAACAGTTTTGATATTGAACAATTCAAGCAAGTGCTTACCAATACAAAAGGGTTAAAAATAGAGGCAGTAAAACCTTCAATTGAGGATATGTTTATAAAACTTATGAACCAATGAGTAATACTATAATATCAGTAAGAGAGTTAACTAAATGCTTCGGAGATTTTACCGCTGTCAATCGAATTTCGTTTGATGTCGAACGTGGTGAAATATTCGGATTCCTTGGAGCAAATGGAGCAGGAAAGACAACTGCTATGCGAATGCTCTGCGGATTGAGCTACCCGACATCGGGTAGCGGAAAGGTTGCAGGTTTTGATATTATGGAGGAGGGAGAAGAGATTAAACGACACATAGGTTATATGAGTCAACGTTTTTCGCTTTATAACGACCTGACCGTATGGGAGAATATGCGACTTTTTGCCGGGATATACGGTTTGTCAAAATCAGAAACAGAAAAGCGAGCAACGGAGTTGCTTGAAAAGCTAAACTTCGCATCGGAACGAAACACTCTTGTTGGTGCATTACCATTGGGGTGGAAACAGAAATTGTCGTTTGCCGTTGCAACTATTCATCGTCCCGAAGTGGTATTCTTGGATGAACCTACGGGTGGTGTAGACCCTATAACTCGCCGTCAATTTTGGGAGATGATTTATGAGGCAGCCGACTCTGGTACAACCATTTTTGTTACAACACACTATATGGATGAGGCAGAGTATTGTACTCGTGTATCGATTATGGTTGATGGCGAGGTAAAGGCTCTTGACACCCCTACCCGACTTAAAGAACAATTTGCTGCCAAATCGATGGATGAAGTATTCCGCTTTTTGGCTCGCGGAGCAAAACGAGGAGAGTAATATTATGATTAGCAATTTTATACCATTTATAAAGAAGGAGTCGTTACATATCCTGCGGGATGTGAGAACAATGATGATTGTATTGCTTATTCCTGTGGCGTTGATGATTATTTTTGGCTTTGCAATATCTACAGAGGTCAATAATCTGAATGTTGCAATAGTTGCTCCTAATCGTTCGGAAGCTGTACAAGAGGCCGTAGATAAACTATACAATAATCCATATTTTACGATTACAGACTATATAAACAATGGCGATATAGATAAGACATTGCGTAGTGGCATGGCAGATGCCGTAGTTGTATTTGACGAAGACTACGACAGATTATTGGCACAACGAGCAGAAGGAATAGATACGCCTCCTGCCATACAGTTTATATTCGATGCTTCGAATACTAATATTGCAGAGACAGGTGCTGTTTACCTGCAGAATGTTATTTCGGGCGATCTTTCTCAACAGATGTTGCTGAACCTGCACCTGTTGTACAACCCGCAAATGAAATCGGCATATACCTTTGTTCCCGGTATTATGGGGCTTATCTTTATTCTGATATGCTCTATGATGACTTCAGTTTCGATTGTAAGAGAGAAAGAGGTTGGAACAATGGAGGTGCTTCTTGTATCGCCCGTTAGCCCAATAAAAATCATCTTTGCCAAGATGATACCATATTTTATAATATCGTGTATCAATCTTGCAACAATTTTGGTTATTGCCAGATATATGCTCGATGTTCCTATGAGCGGTGGATTATTTGGCATTATTACCGTTTCAATTATATACCTGATTCTTTCTTTGGCGTTAGGGTTGTTCTTTTCAACAATGACATCGACTCAAGCTATTGCAATGCTCCTTACTGCAATGGTTTTGATGATGCCCAATATGATGCTTTCGGGAATGGTGTTTCCTTTGGAGAATCTTCCTTCAGTTCTAATGCCATTGTCATATATAACTCCTGCACGATGGTATATTGAAGCAGTAAGAAAGATGATGATTATGGGATTACCAATAACTGCTGTTATAAAAGAGCTGACAATACTTCTATTTATGACTGCTGTTATTATGGGCGTCTCTCTCAAAAAGTTCAACGATAAACTCGAATAGATGATGCGACAACTTTATATACTTATACAAAAGGAATTCATTCAGATATTTCGTAACCCTGTATTACCAAAACTAATTGTCTTTTTCCCAATTTTGGTAATGCTGATTATGCCTTGGGTTACAACAATGGATGTTAAAAATGTTGGTATTGCCATAATTGACGAGGATTGCTCTACCCTATCGCATCGTATATCAAGCGACATCAGAGCATCGGAGTACTTTACCGTAATAGATGAAGCAACCACTTATTACATAGCCAATAATCTGTTGGAAGAGTGCGTTGTGGATATAATACTTGTTATACCTGAAAATTTTGAAAGTGATATGTCGAGTGTCTCTCCAAAGAGATTGGATATTTCGGCAAATGCTGTAAATGCAACAAAAGGCTCACTCGGCAGCCAATATCTTGTTCAAACCATTGGCTCAACCATATCAAAATACAGAAACGAACAAGGAGCGGAACAACTATCGGAGCTAATTGTGGTACAAAACCGTTATAACCCTACTCTTAACTATCGCTATCTGATGATTCCTGCACTGATGATTATATTGCTTATTATGATATGCGGATTCTTTACAGCAACAAATATTGTCATTGAAAAAGAGACCGGAACCATTGAGCAGATAAACGTTACCCCCATTGGTAAGTTTACGTTTGTTCTCGCAAAATTAATTCCCTTTTGGCTGATAGGACTATTTGTTATTTCCATTGCTATGGTAGTTGCCTGGTTGGTGTATGGATTGGTTCCAGCAGGTTCGTTAGGCTATATTTACCTTGCCTCTATTCTTTTTATTCTCGGATTTTCAGGGTTTGGTGTGTTTGTTGCCAATCTTTCAGACAATATTCAACAGACAATGTTTGTAATGTTCTTCTTTATTATGATTTCAATGTTATTAAGCGGATTGCTTACCCCAATAAGTTCAATGCCTGAATGGGCGCAATATTTCACAGTAATTCTACCACCTCGTTATTTTATTGATATTATGCGTGCAGTATATCTTAAAGCAACAACATTTTCTGAGATGTGGCAAAATTATGCTGCTCTTGGAGGCTTTGTAATCATCTTCAACTTTTTAGCTGCCATTACATATAAAAAACAGACGTAAAAGTAATAACTCTTTCCATTAATTATATAAATGAAAGGGTAATCCCTTTTTACTTTTGGATTACCCTTTCATATTTTCATGAATTAACTATTAATTTAATCTATCTTCACAACTTTACGAACATTCTCTCCTATAGATACTATATATAATCCTGATGGATATGAAGATACATTTATAATCTCTTTTTCAGATTGACTTATTGCACTATAATAGATACGACCGGTCATATCTACAATCATTATCTTATCTCCTACGCAACATCCCTCTATTGTTAGGTGGTTACGCATTGGCGAAGGATATAGTTTTAGTTCTGTACCTTCTGAAATAATCTCTTCTTCTATACCTGAAATTTCAACAAAATTAATAGGCACAAACCAACCTTTCTCATCGTAAGTCCAAGGATAGACAGCAGGATTTCCCTCAAAGTATAGACGTTGACCTCCTGAATTCTCTCCGCTCATGCCAAATACCGACAATGCTTGTTCAATGTTTGGCAAGTCGTATAGTTGAATGTTCTCATCACTCTCATCATGAGGAATACGACGCAATTGCAACTCAACAGGGAATGATGGTACACCTTGCCATGCTTGAACTGATGGGAACAAACGAGGATATCCTGTACGACGATAGTCAACCCATGCCTCATTTCCGTTGGGGAAGATTGAAATCCATTTTTGAGTAATGATTTTCTCAAGTTTAACCTCTTCAGAGTCATTCTCATCCCATGCTACACAGATATCCAAACGTCCGGGAAGGTTGTTTTTTGCATCCAAGATATCTACATAATCGATATCGTAGTATTTACCACCTTTCTTTTGTTGTACAACTTGTGTTTGTGCAAGGTATGCATCTGCTTTAGAAGAGATGTCGAATTTTGCGAATATTGAACGTACACCCTCTTCATAAAGAGCTTTTGCATCTCCAAGCCCCCAACGCAATGCAGCCTCAGCTTTTAAGAAGATTACCTCCTCTTTTGTCACCCATGCTTGGCGAACATATTTGAATGCAACTGATGCCTCAGAGAAGTTGTAATATCCTTGTCCTATAGTTTTGATACCTACGTTAGTTCCTTGACGGATTCCATAGTAGTCTGCATTTTTTTTAGTTACAGTACCATCTACTTTGTTAGTTACATTATCAAGGTTCTTTTTGAAGTATTCCTCAATCAATGGAGAACCTGTACGTTTCAAGATGTTCTCAAATGATGCATTCATACGGCTATCTGCCCATCCTCCATCATTTGATGCTGAAATTTGATAGTATGGGTGTTGTGTGTTACCTTGTTTGTATGCAGGTCCGAAATCTTCATCAAGCACACCTATTTCGTCTGTTAGAGCCTCTATTGCAACTTGTTTTGCAAGTGATGGATTTGGTTTTGAAAGATACATTGCAATACGCAATTTTACAGTATTAGCAAGTTGAACCCATTTCTCCCAACGGTACTCAGAGTATGCATATGTTACATCTCCTTTATCGTAAGAATCACCCTCTACAGGCATTAACGACTCTTTTCCTGGTTGTACCTCTTTTAGTGTTGCTATCGCCTCATTCAAGTCTTCCAAAATTGCGTTGTATGTCTCCTCTTGTGAGAGATAATTCAAAGGATGAGAATCTTTTAAATTTCTTAAATCGTAGTATGGCAAACATCCTGCATTGTTTACAGCATGAAGAGCTGTTTGAGCATATACGATTTGTGCAATAGCTTTGTACTCGGGTACCCCCAAGCTCTCTGCGTATGTAAAGGCATTATACAACGCACTTGTTGGACCTGCGTTACATGCCGAAGCATAGTATCCGTTAGGCCATTGGTATGTATGAATCAATGCAGGACCATATTGGAAGTCACTACGGCTTACAGTTGTATATCCTGCAAACACGTCTACTGAGTTGGCATTAGAGTATTGATAACCGAAAGCACTTGTTGCAACAACACTGCTCTTAGCATCTGTCAATGCACTTTGCAACTCTCCTTGTAACAAGGATATATCAATAATATCTTCTGTTTTCTCTATAAACATTATTGAATTTATTTTTGAAGTGTAATATTCTAAAACTTCTCCATTTTTCAATGTTATTTTTATAGTTCGCTGCTTTGCATAATCTGCCTTTACTGCAACTGATGCCACTACCAATATAATGAGTATGGCATATTTTTTAATATTTATATTCATAGCTATATTTATTTATTCTTTTACCATTCAAAAAACATATATTCTTTTGTTCCTGTAACAGTTCCGGAAATAGTACCATTAGAAACTTGCAAATCAAATGTCCATTTTCCACCGGAGATAGTAATTGTACCTCCTACGATATCGAAGATGTCATTTGTTGGGAATTGGATTGTTCCCTCAAAATCCCAACCTGCTGTATATACTCCATTACCTGACAATTCGTCATCCAAAGAGAGGACAAATAGATCTGAAGAACCTTCCTCTGTATCGATGTAGTAAATACCACCCTCGCCAAGGTCGATTACATAGTATTCGTCCCATTTAGCATCATCTAAATTAGCATCAGCATTTACAGAACGTACAGAAACCTCTTTAGTTGCAGTTGCTGTGTAACCAAATGCATCTGTGATTGAAACTGTAATTGTTGCTGAACCATCAGATACTGCAGTGATATTACCATATGCATCTACTGAAACTACTTTAGGATTGCTTGATACCCAAGTGTATTCATCATCATTTACTTTGTATGATGAACGCAAAGTAGTTTTAATCTTGTCTGTTTCACCAGGAGCATACTCTATCTTAGATGTTTGCAATTGAAGTTTATCTCCTTGAGCAATTTGGTCGATTCTCAATTTTGCAGTAATTTCCAAAGTAGCTGTTTTGTCTTTAGATGTAGCAGTTACAATGATAGTTCCTGCGTGAGTAATATTAAGCGTTGCTGGTTTTTCTTCTCCATATTCGTCAAATCTTATTTGCTCCACTGTAGCAACAGCTCCATCTTTACACTCTAATGTAAATATTGAAGGCCATAGACCTGCTGATTCCTCAGGCAAGACGAAAGTATATAGAGGAACAGAACCTGCTGAAGTCTCTTGTGTCTCAATAACGTTTGCCTCAAGTGGGTCAGGACCATCAACGAATACCACGCTCTCAACCTCTACTGAGTTACGATCAATTACGTTAATATACGCAGTCAGAGTTTGTTTGCGATATTTTTCGTAGAACTCTTTATCCTCTTCGCTCAATGAAGGATCGTCTGCTTTGGGGTTCTCAATTGTAAACTCTACATTTGCCTCACCTGCTGCATTTACCTCAAACTCAAACTCAAATTGTTGAGTGTTTAGTTTTTGCATACCAATGTATTTTACAGGAGCATTCTCTCCTAATGGCATATTCAAGTTCCATTTGATGTAATCACCACGGTCGTCGGGAGACATTGTGTACCATACGATAACTTTGAATCTCTCTTTCTCTGTACTTACATTGTTTCCTCCAATATATTTCAAATAGCTGTTATCCAATTTACGGCTACCTGTTTTAGTCTCC
>JAFYRT010000017.1 GCA_017546805.1 Muribaculaceae bacterium
CAGCATTTGGCATACCATCACCATTCTTACCGTAGTTCTCTCCCTCTTCATAGAAGCAGAAGTTGTTATTCCAGTCAATGAAAACAGCTTGTTGTGTCCAGTTCAATTGAGTTGTAGCACTTGCTCCAGCAATTGTCATTGCAGTTGTCCAAGCTTTGAAGTTTACTGTAAACTCAGTTGTTCCCTCAAGAATAATGATAGGATTCTCTGTTTTGTCAACATAAGCTCCTTGTGTTGTAGCAGAACCTGTAACATCAGGGTCAACTTTAGGCAATTCAGTCTCAGTTGTAGCAGAGAATACTGTTGTTACTGTCTCTCCTGCTGTTGCAACTACCTCTTTCAAATAACGGTTTGCTTGATTCATTCCGTTAGTGTAAAGGTAAGACATCTCAGGATAAGCAGTAAGTGCCGCAAAGTTTGCAACATATGTTTTATCTCCCTCTGATGCATCAGTGTAAGACAAATCTGTACCAACAACCTCTCCATTAAGAGTCCAATTTACAAACTCATAACCTGGAGTTGCTGTAGCGGCAAGAGTAATATTACCCATAGCTGTTCCTGCTCCTGTTACTGTTCCTGCTCCCTCTGGAGCTACAGTTACATCAATTGTTCTTTCAGGAATTGCTGCCTCAACGTTCAAAGTCAAATCCATAATTACTCCTCCATCATTTGCGATAGATGAAGCACCACAAGGATCAATATTATCCCAATCTACTTTGAAACGCAAACGATAAGTTCCTGAAGCCAAATCAGTAGGAAGAGTCCAAGATGGCATATTGTTTGCTGTTACTCCACAGTTGTTTGAAACACTTTCACCTTTACTGTTTTGACCATTGTAATAATTGTAACTTACCAAATCTGCTTGTGTAAAATCTCCACTATTGTCATAGTCAATGTAAACATAAGCGTGCATCCAAGAACCGGTCCACGTAAGAGTAGAAAAATGCAAGGTTGCTCCAGGAGCAGTAGTTAATTGAGATGCTGTTTTGTCACAATAAACAGGATACTTTGGTGAGTAACTTGATCCGTTATTGGGCTGAATATTTGTCAATGCCACTTGTTGAGCTCCATCTGTAAGAGTTATGGCATCTAAGTGTCTATCACTTCGAGAGTGATTTACTGACACAGTACAATAATCAGCAAAAGCATTTTGTGATGGGATTAAAGCCATCATGGCTAATAATAATCCCCAAAAGTAACTTTTCTTCATAATAGTTTGAAATTAGTTAATAATTATTTAAGTTTTTTGTTTTACATATTCCCTATATATTGCTATGTATCAAGACTATATACTAACAATAGCATATACACCGATACAACAATACATGATAAGTGAACAAATATACAAACTATTTTTTATTTATTAACAAATTAATTTTAATATTTTTTTGATTTTCCTAAGATTTAACTTTTTGAACATCAGTTATAATAATAGTCTGTCTTTTTTCTGGCAAAAAAAAAGATTAATCTAAAAACTGTTCAACTACATTCGATTCATTTTGAAAGAACATTACATAATAGATTGGCATATATGTAATTCCTTTTTCGGTATAAACTTGTTGTTCATTGGATAGTACATAAGCTTTTTTTATATTATACTCTTTATTAGACAAAAATTTATCCAATGCACTATGAACAGTATAGTCCTTTCCTGATTTAACTTCTATTGGAATATTCGATAGATTATCCACATCGTCAATCAGATAATCAACTTCGCCATTTTTCTTATTATCATAATAGTACAAATGATATCCATGCGCTTTTAGTTCTTGAGCAACTACTGTTTCATATACCGAGCCAAGATTTATACTTTTAATATCAGACATAACCGCACTGATATTATTACGATAGAATATTCCGGACAAAATTCCAACATCATTCAAATAAAGTTTCAATAAATTCTTCCCTCTGTTTTCAATTAATGGATATTTAGGTGCACTTATTGCCTTTACCTCCAATGCTATCCCCGCAGAAATAAGATAATCAAACTCATCTAAATAATCATCTGTCCTTTTCCATGCCTTATTCTCAATATCTTTGATTACTACTCTTTTTTTCTTGTTTTCAAGATTAGAAGGGAGAGAATCAAATATACGACGTATTTTTAGTTTCTTATTATGTTCTGCTTCATATTTAGAGGCATCTATCCCATATAAATTATATGCCTCATTTTGAATAGACCTAAATTCAAGGACATTTCGGTTCTCTACAAATGTCGAAACAGCCTTTGGAAGACCTCCTACCAATAGATATTTCTTGAAAAGATCCATCATCTTGTTATGAATTGCATCTGGCAACGATTCTTGTTTATTAAAACTCTCACGAATTATATCTATCGTAACTTCTCCTACGCCATTAGCATACAGAAATTCCTCAAAATCCATTGGATACATATGTTGAACATCAAGGCTTCCCATTGGCACAGACTGGGTGTTTTTTAATGTTACTCCAAGCAACGATCCACTGGCTACATATCTAAATCTTTTCTCTTTCATGAGAAATTTTACCAAAGTTAAAAGATGATCATAGGCTTGTATTTCATCTATAAAGACAAGTGTTGTATCGCAATCTTTCATCTTTTCACCAGCAACAATACTAAGAGCCATGTAAAAGTCCTTTGTTGTTTTTGCTTCAGCAAAAAGTCTATCCCCCAACTTATCCTCTTCCATATTGATTTCAATATAGTTAGAGAACATTTTTTTACCAACCCAACGAATAATATAAGACTTCCCTATCTGTCGAGCTCCATCTATCAACAGCATCCTATCTGAATTAGACGAGAAATACTCTTCAATACGTTTTGTAATTTTCCTATATAGCATAATATCAACTATTTTTACGATGCAAATATAACACTTTTTTGAAAGAAAGGTGCGTTTTCCTATAAATTTTTACCCTCAAAAAGGTGCGTTTTCCTATAAATTTTACCCCAAAAAAGGTGCGTTTTCCTATTTTTAGAATATAAATACACCTAAAAAGATTGTCAAATATTCAACTTTTTGAACATCAGCTACAATAAACAAGGACATAAAATATTTTTGCTATTCTGATAATAACATATATCTTTGCGAAGTAGATTATAGCCATAATGGCAAACAATAAAAACAAAGAATTATGAAAATAGCAATTATAGGTGCAGGCAATATTGGTGGAGCAATAGCTTCGGGATTAATGCAATCTGAAATAGGAAGAAACTTTTCGGTTGTAATTTCCGATCCCGATACAGCAAAAACCTCTCAACTTGCCGAGCAATATCAAAATATCAGTGCCGAAGCAGACAACCAAAAGGCTGTTTCGGGTGCAGACATCGTTATATTGGCTGTTAAGCCTTGGTTGGTGGAGAAAGTTTTAGGTACTATTTCCCTTCAACCGTCTCAAATTTTGGCTTCGGTTGCAGCAGGTATAACTTTTGAACAACTTAAATCGTTCTGCAATGCAGAGGTTGCCATGTTCCGCATTATTCCAAATACCGCTATCAGTTTAAGAGAGAGTATGAACATCATCTCTTCTTGCAATGCAACAAAAGAGCAAGAGGCTGTAATTATGGACATTTTCAATCAATTAGGCTTTTCGATGTTGGTTGCCGAGGCTCAAATGGCTGCAGGTACAGCTCTTTCATCTTGCGGTATTGCATATGTACTTAAATATATTCAGGCAGGCATGCAGGCAGGCGTTGAGATGGGCATTTATCCCCACGATGCCATGATGATGGTTGCTCAATCGGTAAAAGGTGCTGCCGAACTTATTCTTAAAGGCAACACTCACCCTGCTACCGAAATTGACAAGGTTACCACTCCCGGTGGCATTACCATTAAAGGAATCAACACTCTCGAGAGTGAAGGTTTCCCCGCTGCTATTATTAAAGCCATGAAGAGTAGCAAGTAGCATAGCTACTAATAAGGAATGAGGAATTAGATATTAGGAATGAAACACAGAAAAGGAAGTGCGTCGTGCACTTCCTTTTCTATTACTTTTCTATTATTAGTATTTCATTTCTAATTCCTCATTCCTAATTCCTAATTTACATTAAGAACTTTCTTAAATCTTGCCAAGAATTCGTCTGCCAATTCTTTTGTTAAGCAAAGTGGTGGCAATAGGCGAATTACGTTTGTTCCTGACACTCCTGTAAACACATGCTCTTCGAACAATAGTTTTGTACGAATCTCTTTTACAGGCTCAGCAAATTCCAATCCTATCATAAGTCCACGTCCGCGCACCTCTTTGATTTGTGGCAGTTTTTGCAACTCCTCCATTAAGTATGCTCCTACTGAAGCAGAGTTTTCAACAAGCTTCTCCTCTTTTATGATATCCAACACTGCAATTGCAGCTGCACAACCAAGATGATTTCCACCGAATGTTGTTCCCAACATTCCGTATGTTGCTGTAAATTTAGGGCTAATCAAAACTGCGCCAAATGGGTATCCGTTTGCAATTCCTTTTGCCGATGTAATGATGTCAGGTTTAATACCTGTGTATTGGTGCGCAAAGAATTTGCCACTGCGTCCGTAACCCGATTGTATCTCATCAAGTATCAAAACTGTGTTGTATTTCTCTGTTAGCTCACGTAGTTGAACCATAAAGTCATCGGCTGGAACTTTTATTCCGCCAATTCCTTGTATTCCCTCAATTATTACAGCACAAACATCACCTTTTTGCAACTCTTTCTCTACTGTTGCAATATCGCCAAGTTCGCAATAAACCACATCGATATTATCATTTATTGGCGCTACTATTTTGGGGTTATCAGTTACCTTTACAGCTGCCGATGTGCGTCCGTGGAACGATTTTTTAAATGATATTACTCGCTTGTTACCTGTATGGAACGATGCTAATTTCAAAGCATTTTCGTTTGCCTCGGCTCCCGAGTTTACCAAGAATAGCGAGTACTCCTCACATCCCGAGACTTCGCCCAACTTCTCTGCCAACTCAACTTGTAGTTTGTTTTGAATTGAGTTTGAGTAGAACACCAACTTCTCTGCTTGGTTCTTTATTGCATCAACATAGTGTGGATGTGAGTGTCCTACGGATATTACTGCGTGACCTCCATAAAGATCGATATATTCTGTTCCGTTTTGGTCGTATACTTTACATCCTTTTCCCTCTTTTATCTCAATATCAAATAAGGGATATACATCAAATAGTTTCATCTCTATTTATTTAATTACGAATGAGGAATGAGGAATTAGGAATGAATAGTTATAAATTCAATTCCTAATTAATAATCCCTAATTTCTAATTTCTAATTCCTAATTAAAATTTAAAACGCCGATGGCTTAAGCATCAATCCTACAGTCTCTTTTAATCCAAACAAAAGGTTCATATTGTGAACAGCAGTACCTGATGCTCCTTTCAATAGGTTATCTATTGCAGAAGTAATCAATACTTTATTGCCTTTTTTCTCAATATGTATCAAACATTTATTTGTATTTACCACCTGTTTTAAATCGATTGGTTTAGTAGTTACGTGAGTAAACGAGTGGTCGTCATAATAGTCGTTGTATATCTTATACAACTCCTCCTCCGATACTGTACAGTCGGTATATAGCGTTACAAATATTCCACGTGCAAAGCATCCGCGAACAGGGATAAAATACAATTCGTCTGTTGCTGTTGATTGCAATGAGTGGAGTGTTTCGCCTATCTCAGCCAAGTGTTGGTGAGTAAAGGGTTTGTATATCGATATATTATCGTTACGGTAACTAAAGTGCGATGTTGCAGTTGGCTTTTGTCCTGCACCTGTACTTCCGGTTATTGCGTTGATGTGTACAGGGTTGTTTAACAATAGATTTTTTGCCAATGGCAACAATGCCAATTGTATTGCTGTTGCAAAGCATCCCGGATTTGCAACATGTTTGCAACGGATTAGTTTTTTGCGATTTACCTCGGGCAAACCGTATACGAAATCGTGCGATGGATCTGCCAAACGATAGTCCATTGAGAGGTCGATTATCTTCAACTCCTCGGGCAATGTGTGCGACTCCATAAATTTCTTTGTATCACCGTGTGCTGTACAGAAGAACAATACATCGATTGTCTCAAATGGAAGTTGATCTGTAAATTTCAAATCGGTTTCGCCATACAATCCTGTGTGTACGTCGGTTATGGGGTTGCCCGCATTACTGTTACTGTTGACAAATACTATCTCTACGTCGGGGTGGTTTATAAGCAGACGAAGCAATTCGCCTGCTGTATATCCTGCTCCTCCAACAATTCCTGCTTTTATCATATCTTTTGTTTAGAAATTGTGTTTACTCGTTTTTACCGTTTTTGGTTTGTACTGCATGGTAAATCTTCATTTGATTTCCAAGAATTTTTGTAAATCCTTTTACATCGTCTGCATTCCATGCTTTGTTTACCTCTCCATACTCACCAAAGTCTGATTTCATTAGGTCGAAGTTGCTCTCTACTCCTACCAATACATAGTGATAAGGTTTCAAGTCAACAAATACGCGTCCTGTTACGTTGCGTTGCGAGCTTTGTAGGAATGCCTCCATGTCGCGCATCACAGGCTCAAGATATTGTGCCTCGTGTAGGAACATTCCATACCATGTTCCAATTTGGTCTTTCCAATATTGTTGCCATTTTGTTAGAGTGTGTTTCTCCAACATTTTGTGCGCTGCTATCAATATGATAGGAGCTGCAGCCTCAAATCCTACACGTCCTTTGATACCGATGATTGTATCTCCGATGTGCATATCGCGACCAATTGCATAACGCGATGCTATTGCCTCAATTGCTTGAATTGCCTCTACTTTATTTGTATATGCTTTTCCGTTTACTGCAGAAATCTCTCCGTCAACAAAATCAAGAACCAATTGCTCCTCACCCTCGGCAACCATTTGCGATGGGTATGCCTCTTCGGGTAGAGTCAATTCGCTTTTCAATGTCTCTTTTCCACCAATACTTGTTCCCCAAAGTCCTTTATTGATTGAGTACTCCATTTTTTTGAAGTCATCCTCAATTCCGTGTTTGCGAAGGTAATCAATCTCATACTCACGAGTAAGAGTCATATCGCGTGTTGGAGTAAGGATTTTGATTTCGGGAGCAAGAATTTGGAATGTAAGGTCGAAACGTACTTGGTCGTTTCCTGCACCTGTACTTCCGTGTGCTACATACGATGCACCTACGCTTTTTGCATAGTTGATGATTGCAATTGCTTGGAAGATACGCTCAGAGCTTACCGAAATAGGATATGTTCCGTTACGCAACACGTTTCCGAAAATCATATATTTGATGCTCTTTTCGTAGTACTCCTCGGTAATATCAAGAGATGCGTGTTGAACAGAACCTAATTTATATGCTTTCTCTTCAATTTTCACCAACTCCTCTGCACTGAATCCTCCTGTATTGGCTATAGCTGTATACAACTCATAACCACACTCCTCTGTTAAATATTTTGCGCAAAACGAAGTATCCAATCCTCCGCTAAATGCTAAAACTACTTTCTCTTTTTCCATGATATATTCTGTTTTTATTTTTTTATTTCATCGTTTTTATGCTCTTCGGGGTCGTATAACATTCCTGTACACAAGCACATACGACGGTTTGTACGTTGCAATATGTCGTAGTTTACGCATGTGCTGCATCCTTTCCAGAATGCTTCGTCATCGGTTAGTTCCGAGAATGGAACAGGGCGATATCCCAACTCCGAGTTTATTTTCATTACTGCCAAACCTGTTGTCAATCCAAACAATTTAGCATCGGGGAAACGCTCACGCGATACTTGGAACGATTTTGTTTTGATTCGTTTTGCCAATCCATGACCACGATATTTTTCTACAACTATCAGTCCCGAGTTTGCCACAAATTTTTTGTTACTCCAACTTTCGATATAACAGAATCCTGCAAACTCATCGCCATCCATAGCAATGATAACCTTTCCTTCCAACATCTTTTGCTTTACATATTCAGTTGAACGACGTGCAATTCCTGTTCCTCTGACTTTTGCAGCAGCTTCAATTGTATCGAGGATTGTCTCAGCAAGCGGTACGTGACGCTCGTCTGCGACCATTATCTGAATGTTATCTTTCTTCTCCTCCATTTTTATCTTTTTTACTATTTATCTATAATGGGTATTATGTCTCTCAAAATATCTATCAACTCTTTTTTGCGAACGCCTCCTCTTAATATTACAAGAATTGTATCGTCACCCGCAATTGTTCCCATGATTTGATCAGCCTCTTTAGCATCAATATCAAGAGCTATTCCTCCGGCATAACCGGGACGTGTTTTTATTACACAGAACTGTCCTGAAAAATCGATTGAAACAAACCAATTCGAAGCAGGGACAGATGACGAATGTGATGTATTAAGAGTTTTTGCAACATTCTGCCCGGGTAATATGTACGAATACCCGCCGCATCCATCGCCAACCTTTGCTATACGCATACGTTTGAGGTCGCGCGACAGAGTTGCTTGAGTTAAATCGTATCCCTCTTCCAATAAAATATCAAGGAGTTGTCCTTGAGATTCTATCTTTATAGAAGAGATTATCTCTTTAATTTTTTGTATTCTCTCTGTTTTATTCTTCATTATTCGTTTACAATGTATATTTTTACAAGCCTATAAGTATTTTATAATCAGCATTATACGACCAAGGCATAAGATTACAACACACTTTTACTGTAAAATTCAGCGACAAAGATAAATATTATATTGGATATATATGCAAGAAAATAGGAAATATTTTTCTATAAATATTGAAAAATTATTGCATAAAGTAAATTTATGCGTATTTTTATGCAACCAAGCGATTACAGATGCCAGATGGCAGATATCAAGATAATATTACAAAAAAAGTGGAGCAGACTCCACTTCATATTATATATACATATAAGCATTAACTCTATAGAATATTCTCCACATAAGAGATTACAGATGTTGCTGTTCTATCGCAAGAGGTTGGCACTATTGTTATATAACCTTGTGTTAGAAGGTCTTCATCGGTTGTGCTATCTTTGGGCGAGGTATTTACAAAGTGCCCTGTAAGAGAATACGAAACCTGATTATTGGAATCTACTATTTTATTATACTCCTCAGTCCAATAGCCCATTGCCTGTTTACACACCTTTATTCCTTTTATCTCAACACCCACAGGTACATTTACATTTAAACATACCGATGCCGGCAAACCATTCTTAAGAACAGCTTTGCATACCTTATTCACAACTTCGGCACATGGCGTAAAGTCGGCAGAGGGAGAGTGATCGCACAATGAGAAACCAACAGAAGGGATTCCCAATATTGCACCTTCATATGCCGCACCCATCGTTCCTGAATACATTGTGCTTACACCGCTGTTCGAACCATGATTTATTCCCGACAATATCATATCGGGACGACGTTCCAACACATCGTTTATTGCAAGCTTTATGCAATCGACAGGAGTTCCCGTGGTTTTGTAATATATTACATTACCCTCCTCTTTCACCTTGAACAATTGCAATGGTTTTGTTACGGTTATGGCACACGACTGCCCCGAACGCGGAGAATCGGGAGCTACTACTACCACATCTCCTAACGGAGCTACCTGCTTTGCCAAAAACTCAATTCCTTTTGCCTCTATCCCGTCGTCGTTTGTTATAAGTATTAATGGTTTCATCTTTTATTAATTAGGAATTAGAAATTAGGGATTAGTAATGAATATTATATTTATTTCCTAATTTCTAATTATGCAAAGCAATAAACTAATTTTCAATTTCTAATTCTACTACTTGATAAGCTCCCACATCGGGGTTTACACCCATAGGACGCTCAACCCCATACATATCGGTACGAAGTTCGGGGGTAAGGTACGATTCGCTACCCATTCGATATGCGCTCGATTCGGTGGTTGAGATTCTGTAATCGTAATAATATACATCTCCTCCAACACAATTAAACATTGGTTCTGCACCCCATATAGAGTTTATGAAGTTTGCATCATCGCTTCCCGAAACCGTAAACATGCAGTTTCGGAACAAAATATTTGTATAATCGACTATGTCGGATGGAGAGATTATCCTTGATGAACCCACCACTATGGTATTATCGAATATTGCATTTGGGGGCGTAGGCAACGATGTATCGTCAAATCTATTAAAGACCAACATTGGTTCTCTAATCACCTCGAACAACGAGAAGTAATTTGCCAACGTGCATTGAATAACATTAACCACTCCTCCGTCGCACATTATCAAGGCTCCTGCTCCATTTGATATTTCGCTGTTTGTTATCGTAACCTTGCTCTGATTTATGGTTAGCAAGTTGCCTTTTGAGTTATGAAGTATAGAGTTGTGTATCTTTATCTTCTCCTGCGACATATCAGAGGAGTCTAACACCATGCCATTTACCGTTCCGCGCATAATGGTGTGTACAAATTGGTTATTGTAGCTATCTTTCGACACATACATACCATCCCATTGACCGGGCAAACGGTCGTATGGCAAATACGAAAACATATTGTCCATTCTATCTCCTCGCAATACCACAGGCTCGGTTTGTGTTCCCTCACTCAAAAGTCTGCCTCGCAATACAATCTTTGCCTTATCGTGCATATATAATTGCGTACCCGGCAAAAGAGTAAGTGTTGCACCACTCTCAACAACCAAAGAGTCGTATATTATATATGGCTTCTCCGATGTATATTCGGTGTCGGCAGTCACAATCTCTCCTCTCAAACGCAATGCATCTTGTCCGTAAGCCTCCAATTTTACATCCTGACGCACTCCGTTTGTCAAAAAGACGATTGAGTCTTTTATCAAAAATGGCAAGTTGCTATTTGTCTTTTTGGGGGTTATCTCCACAAAAACAAATATACTGTCTTTTGCAGGCACCTCAATATTATAGACATCGGGACCTTTTGTTCCGTCAACATTTATGAAGAATCCTGATTTTTCGGCATCTGCCAATATTATGGAGGTTATCAGCAACGACTTTTCGTGATTGTTATAGACTTTAAATGTTTTGGTTGCTGTGCCTTGCTCGGTAAATATAGTATCGAATTTTACACTATCGGTAGAGAACGACAATACATGCTCTGACGATGTTGAAAATTCATCATCAAAACAACTTGTTACCATGCCCGACATCACAAGCAGAAGCAACACATAGAGTATATGCAATCTCTTTCTCACTATATTCATAACGCAACAATCTCTCTAAAATTGTGAGAGAGTAGTTTTCTATCAACTAAAAGCTAACGATCAACAACTCTTTTCACAATAACCTTTGCTGCATGGCGAGGTGCTCCCACTGCACCCAAGCGGTTTCGCATAAGCTTATAACCCTCAAATATTTTCTCTCTGTGTGAGGGTTGCAATATTTTTGATAACTCCATACGGGTGTTTTCGGGTGTAAAATAACAGGCTAACAACTCTTTCACAACCTCTTTCCCTGCTATAAGATTCACCAACGACACAAATTTTACATTCAGTATCTTTTCAAAAAGTTTATATGAGAACTTACCGCCTGCCACATAGTAACATACAACTTGAGGAACTCCCATCAGAGCTGTTTCGAGCGTTGCCGTACCCGAGGTTACCAATGCCGCTGTAGCCTGTTGCATAAGACGATATGTTTTTCCATAGACCACCTTTACAGGTTTATCCCCAATTATATCCTCATAAAGTTTTGGAGATATAGAAGGTGCTCCAGCAACTACAAACTGATATTCATCCATCTCCTCAACCGCTTCAATCATTCGGGGCAGAGAGTCCTTTATCTCCCCTACTCGGCTCCCTGCAATCAGTGCAATTATTGGCTTTGAATTCAGGTTATTTGCAACTGAGAATTGAGAAAATGTTTCGTCAGCATCCTCTCGTTTTGCCAACTCATCAACCGTGGGATTGCCTACATAATCGACCTTATAGCCAAGGCCACTGAAATAATCCACTTCAAACGGAAGAATCGAGTACATATAGTCGACATACTTCTTTATCTCTTTTATTCGATACTCTTTCCATGCCCATATTTTGGGGGCAATATAATAGTGGGTAGGTATTCCCAATTTTGTTTTTACATATTTTGCAATCTTGAGATTGAATCCGGGATAATCAACCAATATAACTGCATCGGGCGAGTACTCCTTTATATCCCTCTTACAATCTCTCATGTTTCGCAATACGGTACGCAAGTTCTTTATAACGGCAATAAATCCCATGAATGCCATTTGGCGATAGTGCTTTACAAGTGTTCCACCCTGAGCAGCCATTAAATCGCCTCCGAAGAAACGGAACTCCGCTTCGGAATCATTCTTTTTAATCTCGCTCATCAGATGCGATGCATGCAAATCACCCGATGCCTCTCCTGCTACCAAATAATACTTCATATCATCTATTTTATTTTAGGAATGAATCTTCCCGTATTTTTATCAAACATTATGCCTCTCTCTTCAAATAATCCATCAATGTCGCCACTCTCCACAGCATCCACCGCGGTTTTGAATTTAAACGCTCCGTTTTTTATTAGTAGTAATTTGTCTGCCACCGAAAGAGACTGTTCAACGTCGTGAGTTGAGAGAAGTATCGTTTTATTCTCCTCTTGTGTTAATCGTTTTAAAAGATATAGTATCTCAATTCTGCTCGGGAGGTCTAAAAATGCGGTGGGTTCGTCTAAAATTATCAATGGCGTTTGCTGAGCAAGTGCCTTAGCTATCATAATTTTTTGTCTCTCTCCATCAGATAGTTGCGATAAATATTTTTTCGATTTATCCGTCATCCCTACAAGCGATAATGACGATTGAACCACCTCTCTATCTTCTTTCGTTATTTTACCAAAGAATCCCGTATACGGATAGCGACCTAAAGCCACGACCTCTTCCACCAAAAGACCTCCTGCCATCGTTTTATCGGTAAAGACTGCCGCCACCCTTTGAGCCAACTCTCTCGGAGATACCTCAAATATATTTTCTCCGCAAATCTTAATCTCTCCTGACAGCGGACATTGCACTGATGAAAGTGTTCGCAAAAGAGTTGATTTTCCTGCGCCGTTGCATCCAAGCATCAAGGCAAACTCTCCCTGATTAAGTGCAAAGTTTATCCCCTCCACAACTCTTGTTGTTGAGATATCTTTGCCATAACCCACCGAGAGGTTGGAGGCTTCCAATACAGGCATCTTCTCCATTAGTTAAAATACTCTATTTTTGAACGGTTTATTATTACATATATTATCACCGGTGCACCAAATACAGGAGTTATTGCATTAAGCGGAAGTACTCCACTTTGCCATGGCATTGAGCAGACGAGTGTACACAAAAGTGCTGTTGCCGAACCTGCAAGAAGTGTTGCCGGCAAAAGGGTGTGATGATTTGACGATTTGGTCATCAACCTCGCCACATGAGGAACCGCCAATCCCAAGAAAGATATAGGTCCACAATATGATGTTACTATTGCCGTAAGCAATCCTGTACATAAAAGCAACATTACCCTTGCTTGTCGTATGTTAACTCCTAAATTTGAAGCATATCTATCGCCTAACAGTAATGCATTAAGAGGTTTTATAAGCAATACCGAAAGGAGGATTCCAATAAAAGAGATTGCAACGAACAAGGGCATATCGGAAAGCGAGACACTCGAAAAATCTCCCATTCCCCATATCGTGTATGAAAAGACGTTCTTCTCCGATGCAAAAAAGTTTAAAAGGGTTATTGCCGAATTTGTTACATATCCTACCATTATTCCAACAATAAGCAGCATTACATTACTGCGAACCATGATTGAAAACAGGATTATTACACCAAGTGTCAATATCGCACCAATAAAAGCTCCAAATACATTGGCCATTGAACCCGATATGCTACCCATAATTCCTCCTGTTGCCAACATAACCACTGCCACCCCCAAAGATGCGCCCGATGTTATTCCCAAAATGGAGGGTCCTGCCAAGGGATTCGAAAAGGCTGTCTGCAACATTAATCCTGCCACTGCTAAACTCGCCCCCGCAAAAAGAGCTGTTACTGCTTGAGGTAATCGCGATTGCAATACTATACTCTCGGCAATCTTATTATCCACTTCAAAACCCAATAGCACATTCAAAGCATCAACAAACGAAATGCTCACCGAACCCCAAAAGAGGTTGGCGACAAAGAGCATCAACGTCAATGCATACAACAGTAATATTGGTTTCTTACTCATCTTTTAGTTTTTTGAAATATCTGGTCGTATCTGAAGCGGTGAAAATCTCGGGGTGAGCAATAAGCATTAAATCACGTAACACATATTGCGGATAAAGAGGCATCTCCTCGTAAAACGGTACTTTAAGTGCATTCACACCCCATACATTTCCTGATTTGTATGAGCCAAAGTTTTCATATGGAGGATACTCCGACTTTAACGATTCCAACGTTTTATCTCGCTCATCTGCATACTTAATTATCCACAAATCGGCATCTGCGCTACAAGCAAATACATCTTCAAACGACAAAGATATTGAGCCCTTATCCTTGTTATCACTCCAAAGATAATCTATACCTGCATCACGATAAAGTTGCGCCATATAACTCTCTCCTCCGGGTTGATACCATACTCCTCCTGTTTTAAGTTCGCAAAACAGAGTTGGCCTATGTTTTACATCTCTTACCCTCTCTACTAAAGCATTATATTGAGTTACGGTTTCGTTAAACAAAGAATCTGCAACAGACTCACAATCAAAAAGCATTGATAGGAATTTTATCCACTCGGTGCGAGCAAGTGGCACACTCTCCATATAATCCGCCATCTCGATAACGGGGATTCCCAAACGCGAAACCTTATCCTCCCCTTTATCTTTGTAAGAAGATACTATTATTACTTCCGGCGCTATTGAGATTATCTTTTCTACATCAGGAAGAAATGAACTTCCCAAATCTGCAACCTCACCCTCTTCAACTCGCCTCTTTAAATCCAAATCGGCATTATAATGTACATCACAAATTCCGGTTATAGCCTCCGCCTTGCCTAACTCTTTAATCATTCCGCAATGTAAAGAAGCATAAACTGCAGCACTCGCAATAGGTGTTCTCACAATAACACCTTCGGGCATTTCATCGCATAAATCAGCACTTTTGGGAAGCAATATATAACGTTGTAAAATTTTAAGGGTATCCCAAGGGTTACGCACCTCAACCACTGTGTATTCATCGAACTTTTCAATGGCAAAACCTTGTGCGTAATCGTTTGATGCAGGTATTGTCATATCGCTCTCTTTTTTTGAACAAGCAACAAACAACATCAAAAACAATATGTATACAACCTGTCTAAACATCTACTCTTTATATAACGAACCTTGATGAACTCCTCGTTGCTGCATACTCTTTATTAATTTTGCGGTGAATTCGTAATTTTTCACACCCCAACGTGGAGCAATTAAAAATTCAGGAGGACATTGCGAAACAAATCTATCCAAAGCAATATCCGGACGTAAACGTTCGATAAAATCGGACACCAACAATATATACTCATCTATATCATAAAGATGTACTATTTCGGGATTTGCCTCATACTCCTTTGCCAAATGTGTAGCTCTTATTATTTGCAGCTGATGAAGTTTTAATGATTTAATTGGAAGTTTTGATACCTCTTTAGCCGATTGCATCATCGACTCTCTGCCTTCTGTCGGCAATCCCAATATAAGATGCAATCCGCAATCAATGCCATACTTATGAGTACGCTCTACGGTTGCAATAGTATCTTGCCATGTATGACAACGATTCACTCTCTCCAATACAACATTATTGCAACTCTCTGCCCCATACTCTATGAATATGAATTTATCTTTTGAGGCTTGTTGCAGGAATTCCAATATCTCATCGGGCATACAGTCGGGACGAGTTGCTATAATCAACCCCTCTACCATTGGTTGCGACAAAGCCTCACGATATCGTGCTATTGCCACCTCTGCTTCGGCATAACTATTTGTGTATGATTGAAAATACGCCAAATATCTCATTTGAGGATATTTCCTCGCAAAAAAACCTTTCCCCTCCTCAAGCTGATTTGCTATAGAACTGTTTTGATCGCAATATCCCGGAGTAAACGAAGCATTGTTACAATATATACAACCTCCGCGACCCTTGCTTCCATCCCTGTTAGGACATGTAAAGCCCGCGTTGACCGATATTTTTTGAACCTTAAAATCGGGAAACTTCGCCTTTAAATATTCGCTAAAATCGTAAAATGGGATATCTGTTGCCATTATATGGATTTCTTATTATTACTACAATCTTACTGTCTTAGATATGAGATAACTATCCAAAAGAACCATTGCTGTCATTGCTTCAACCACAGGAACTGCACGAGGCAAAACACATGGATCGTGACGCCCCTCAGCCGTTACAGAGGTTTTATTACCCTCCACATCTATTGTATCAATTGGTTGCAACAATGTTGCCACAGGCTTGAATGCCACTCTGAAATATATATCCTCTCCATTTGATATTCCTCCCTGAATACCTCCTGAGTTATTTGTAAGTGTTGAGACCTTCCCATTATCGCAAACAAAGACATCTTTCATTTGTGATCCTCTGTTTGCTACACCGTCAAACCCCATTCCATATTCAAAGCCTTTTACTGCATTGATTCCCAACATTGCGTTACCTAACTTAGCATGAAGTTTATCAAACACAGGTTCTCCCCAACCAACAGGCACTCCGCTTGCAACACAAGTAATTACTCCGCCTATTGTATCTCCTTCTCTTTTCACTTCGGTAATCAGGTCGCTCATGCGTTCTGCCGCTTCAACATCAGGACAACGCACGGCATTTGTCTCAATAAGAGAGAAATCATATTTTTTATAATCTCTATCCAGTGCTATTTCACCGACTTGCGATGTGTAGGCAGTAATCTTCACTCCCAACTCTCGAAGAGCCAATTTTGCAAAGGCTCCTGCCACTACTCTCGCAATGGTTTCACGAGCGGAAGAACGTCCCCCTCCACGATGATCCCTCACTCCATAGTGTTGAGAATATGTATAATCGGCATGCGACGGACGATATATGTTGCGCAAGTTTTCATAATCCTTGCTCTTCATATTTGTATTATAGACAACAAATCCGATAGATGTTCCTGTCGTAACTCCCTCAAAAACTCCTGAAAGGATTTCAACCTTATCACTCTCTTTACGCTGTGTTACGATAGATGATTGACCGGGCTTACGACGATCCAGCTCACTTTGTATAAATTCCATATCAACAGCAATGCCTGCAGGCATTCCATCGATTACCCCTCCTATAGCCACTCCGTGTGATTCTCCAAACGAAGTGAGTGTAAATAAAGTTCCGAACTTATTCATCTAAATTATCATTATATAATTGTGCGAAGATAATAAAAATTTATCTATCTTTGGATTTAGAAATAACGAGAAATATTTTTGACTATGAAAAAGAGCTTTGTTTTTATGGCAGATGGTTTTGAAGAGATTGAAGCCCTTGCTGTTGTTGATATGTTAAGACGTGCTGCTATGCCCGTAAGTATGGTCTCTATTTCGGACGAATTCGATGTTCAAGGAGCCCATGGAGTTACAATAGTGGCAGACGAAATAATCACCGAAGCAGATTTCTCTGATGCAGAGTGGTTGATTCTCCCGGGAGGAATGCCCGGAAGTGCTAATCTTGCAGCATGTGCACCTCTTGTAAATCTATTAAAAGCCCACAACGAAGATGGCGGTAAAATTGCAGCTATATGCGCAGCACCAATGGTATTGGGAGAAAATGGCATTTTGGAAGGTAAAAACGCGACATGCTATCCTGGCTTTGAAGACCACTTGAAGGGAGCAAACTACACTGCTTCTCAAGTTGAGCGCGACGGAAATATCGTAACAGGAAACGGCCCTGCTCAAGCAATCATGTTTGCTGCAGCCATTATTGAAAAGAGTCTTGGAGAGGCTACAGCTCAACGTATCCTTGAAGGGATGATGCGTAAATAGAAGATAACAATTTCACGAATGGCAGGAAAGAACAAATTTTACGTTGTGTGGCAAGGTCTGAATCCTGGGATATACTCATCTTGGGAGGAGTGTCTATTGCAAGTAAAAGGCGTACAAGGAGCCAAATACAAAGGATTTGAGACAAAAACCGAAGCAGAAAGTGCCTTTGCCGAAGGTGCACCTGTTTACACTCCAAAGCCCAAAACAGCACAACCCACAAGTGCATTACCTGCTGATATAAAAAGTGCCATTGCCGTTGATGCTTCATGTCTGGGAAATCCCGGAAAAATGGAGTATCAAGGGGTATGGGCAGCAGACGGAGGAGTAATATTCCGCGTAGGTCCGTTTGAAGATGGAACAAATAACATTGGAGAGTTTTTAGCCATTGTTCACGCCCTTGCATGGATGGAGAAGAACGGGGTAAATTACACAATATACTCCGATAGTCGCAACGCCATGCTATGGGTTGCAAGCAAGAAGTGTAAAACGAAGCTGGATAAAACAGGCAGAAACGACGAAATTTTCAATTTGATAGAGCGTGCCGAGCGTTGGCTTAACACCCACTCTTTCAGAGCAAAAATTGTTAAGTGGGAGACTAAACTTTGGGGTGAAATCCCTGCTGATTTTGGAAGGAAATAGAGGTAAATGATAATAGGATTTGATGGAAAAAGAGCTGTTGCCAATTTTACAGGATTGGGAAACTACAGCAGGTTTATTATTGGAGCTTTAAACAAAAAGTTCCGAAACGAAACATATAAAATCTTTGCACCCAAGCCCAAAAACAACCGAGAATTTTCAGAACTATTGGGCGACAATACCTCAGACCTATACCCCAAAAACAAAATAGCAAAACTACTCCCATCCGTATGGCGTTCTAAAGGCATTCTAAAAGACTTAAAAAAGGAGAAAATTGAGATATTCCACGGACTTAGTGGGGAACTTCCTTTCGGGATATCAAAAACAGGAATTAAAAGTGTTGTAACCATTCACGACCTTATTTTCAGACACTATCCCCAATACTACAAAACGATTGACAGAACCATATACGATTATAAATTCCGCAGAGCCTGCAAAGAGGCAGACAAAATAATTGCCGTAAGCGACTGTACAAAACGCGACATTATCTCTTATTACAACATTCCCGAAGACAAAATCGTAACCGTTTATCAAGGCTGTCACCCCAATTTCAACGCCACACCAAACGAGGCTCTTATCGAGGAGGTTCGCAAAACATACAACCTACCCAAACGCTATATTGCATGCGTAGGAACAATAGAGGAGAGGAAAAACCTGTTATTGGTAGCAAAAGCTATGACATATCTCCCTGAAGATATATATTTAATTGCAGTAGGACGAAAGACCCCATATGCAAAAGAGGTTGAAGATTTTTGCACACAAAACGGTTTAACAGAAAGGGTAAGAATTATAGAGGGTGTCCCATTTAAGTTTTTACCATCAATTTATCACGCAGCCGAGCTATTTACATACACATCTCGTTTCGAAGGTTTTGGAATTCCAATAGTCGAGGCCATAAGCGCCGGACTGACAGGAGTTGCAGCAACAGGCTCATGCCTTGAAGAGGCGGGAGGCGATGGAGTTGTATATGTCAACCCCGATTCTATTGAGGAGTGTGCCGAAGCACTTAACAAATTACTCACAGACAACACCTACAAGCAAAACCTCATTACAAAGGGCAAAGAGCATATCAAAAAATTCTCGCCCGACACAATTGCCGAGGAGGTAATGAAAGTATACAAAGAGATTTAGGATTTCCTATTTTTAGAGAGCAGTCTTAAATAGAGTTGCATATAAGCATCAGCACAAGCATCCCACGAAAATTTTGACGCCCATGTCTTCACATCAGGGACAGAACCTATGCTTTGCCAATGGGCAATACCCTTTTCAAATGATTCTGCCATAGCCTTTGGCTCCAATTCAGCCCAATAATATGCCAACTCTCCGCCAACCTCAGGCAGAGATGTTAAAGTTGATAGAAAAACAGGCTTTCCAAAATGCATTGCTTCAATAGGAGGCAAACCAAAACCCTCACACAACGAAGGAAACAAAAAGGCTTTACATTTTTTGTACAGAGTTGCTTTAACACTATCAGATACGTGTTGCATGGCAACAACATTCTTCAAATCAAGTTCTTTTATGACTCCTCGTAAATACTCCCCATAAGCAGATGACCAATTACCAACTATAACCAACCTTTCAGAAGGGAGATACTGCATCATTCTAATAAGTAGTTCGGGATTCTTCTTTGGCTGAAGGCTCGACAGATGCAATAAGAATCCATCATCAAAAGGCAAAACTTCATCGCACTTGTAGTTTTGTGAAGTATCAGCCACTCCATTATAAATAACGTTTGAAGGAACATTGTTTTCAGGATAAACTCGCATCACATCTTGCTCCACAAATTTCGAGATATATACGATTTCATCGTAAAAATTAATTCTTCTGCCTATCTTCTTTTTATACTTAAGCAATTTTGCACCTTGCTTCTCATACATAAAATTCACATCGTGCAGGGTAAGCAAACTCCTCTTTGCCCCAAGCATAAAACGGACAAATGCAAACTGATGCACTGCATGAAACAGAGAACATCCTATATAGAGATAGCGATAGAAATATCGGTTTAATTTATTTACTGCAATATAGTCTACTCCATCACCAAAGCAACCTTTCAGTTCTTTAGGAACAAGGAACTGCAATCTCACATCCTCTTTAGAAAAAGTCTCAGCTCTCTTTGCCAAAGACTCTCCTAAACGAAAAGAGTACTCACCTACTCCTACATTTCTGTTTTTTGCCGAATATATATCTATAACAACCTTTTTCATTGCAATAAATTGTTTATCATATCTATCCACTGTTTTGCTGTTCTCTCCTCAGAGAAGGTTGAAACATGCCTAAAACCGTTCTCGGCTATTTTATTTCGCAATTCATCATCACTCATTAATCGAGATAATGCATCAGCATAAGCCTCTATGTCAAATGGTTTTATCAATACCCCATTCTCCCACGACGGAGATAAAATCTCTCTTACTCCCGCACTACAATCAAATGCTATTGCCACACAACCGTTTGCTTGAGACTCAATCAAAGACATTGGCCATCCCTCAGTTGTAGACGTAAGACAGACAATGGAGGCACTATTATAATAGATTTCAGGAGTAGTTGAAAAACCTTTAAAATATACACGTTTTAAACCCAATTCAACTGAAAGACTCTTAAGAGCACCGATCTCCTGACCATCACCAACAATATTCAAAATCCAATCTTCATGTCTATCTTCCAAGAGACTCCATGCCAACAAAAGTCTGTCTACTCTTTTGTCGGCATATGAAAGACGACCTACAAAACAAACCTCTTTTTTCTTGTGGGTATTACAAACGGTAGTTTTGGGATATGCTGCATTTGTCAGTGTAACAAACTTTGAAGACGAACTATCAATCCCCAATTTTTCTGCGAACTCGTGTGCATAACTATCGCACAGAACACCAAAAGCATCAACACTATTGTATGTGCTTAAATAGCTGTTTTTTAAATTTTTGTCAAATAGCCCCAATTTAAATTTCAGAGAGCGAAGCATATACCATTCAAACCATTTCATAAATGATTTTGAGGCAGAGTGTTTTCCGTTCTCTTGTTTGAATACCGATTCCCAAAATGGAGCATTATGACTTACAAAAACCACTTTTGCTTTTGAACGAAATCTTATGTCATTTAAATATGATATTCTGAAACCCTGCGTAACAAAAACATCAACCTTTCTGCTCTCAATTTCAGAAATCAACATCGGTAGATTCCTTGAATCCCCAACTTTATATTGCAGAGTTACATATTCAACCTCCTCTATCGGAGAAGATAGTTTATCCAAATGAAACTCAGGCGAAAAAATCACAAACCTATATCCATACTTTTTGAGAGATTGCATAACATTTACCGTTACAACCTCACCACCACCAAATGGAAATTTTTCATGAATAAAGGCAATTATGGACATACTATTTCGATAACTCTATAAATACATTATTCCATTGATTCAAAGTATTTTCCAACGAGAATCTTCTAACAGAGTTTCTCGCGCTCTTTGCAATATTGATTCGCATCTCATCGTCACTCATCAACTTTGTTAACGACTTTGCATACTCATCTATATCGTATGGTGTCACCAACACTCCATTCTCCCACGATGGAGACAATATCTCTCTTACTCCTGCACTACAATCGAATGCAATTGTTGCACAACCATTAGTTTGAGCCTCCATCAAAACCATCCCCCACCCTTCGTAGGTAGATGTAAGACATACAATAGCTGCTCTATCGTAATGCGGCTGCGGATTATTTGAAAAACCTAAAAAGTTAACTCTCTTCAAGCCCATACCCTTTACCTGTGCCTTCAAATTTTGAGACTCCTCTCCCTCTCCAAGTATATTCAAACTCCAATCGGGATGTTTATCCTCAACCAAGCTCCAGGCCTTTAACAGACGTTCAACCCTCTTGAATTCATAGTTTAAACGCCCAATGTAATATACCTCTTTTTGCTTATCCTCAACAATATTATCCTTTGAAACTATGGAGTTGGTTAAAACCCTGAATTTTGAGGTCTTCTCATCAACTCCTATGGCTTGTGATATTTCAAGGGCATAATCTTTACAAAGCACTCCGAAGACATCAACCTTATCATAGCACTCGCGATAAGCCCTTACAATTTTCTTTTTCTTTATTCCCAAAACATACTTGTAAGAGCGGAGCAGATACCACTCCAAACGTTTAAAGAACGATCTTTTTACATCTCTCTTTATAATCTCTTTTCTTATCAAGTACTCCCAGAATGGTTGACTATGCAACATAAATATCAGTTTACAGTCGGTTTGTTGCTTAATCTCATCTGCATACAACGACACCTCATACACATCTCCAGGGAAAACAAACATACCAATATTATTCTCTTTAATTGCATTTACGAGGGTTGGCAAATTGGCACTATCCTTTTGATGCGATAATCTTATGATATTTATATTTGTTGCGTGAGGAGGTATTTTATTCTCTCTTAAATTATATACAAAAACAAACACCTTTATCCCTTTAGACTCTAACATTCTTGCGATGTCGAATGTTACAATTTCGGCACCACCTCCGGGAAAATCCTGATGAATAAACGCTATATTCATTTTATGTATAAATATTATTTTTTATTTTGATAACTCTTTTAATATGCCTCTCCATTGCGAAAGAGAGTTTTCCGGAGAAAATCTCTGCACAGCTTCTCTCCCGTTCTCAGCCACTCTATTTCGCAATTCATCATTGCTCATCAATTTTGACAGTGCTTTAGCATAAACTTTTATACGATTTGGACTTACTAACACACCGTTTGTCCACGAAGGAGAGAGAATTTCCCTTACGCCTGCACTACAATCAAATGCCATTGCAACACACCCATTTGTCTGCGCCTCCATTAAAACCATACCCCAACCTTCATAATCTGAAGTCATACAAACAATTGAAGCCCTATTGTAATAAGATTGAACATCAGAAACAAAACCCAGGAAGTGAACTCTTTTTAAATTCAAACTCTTAGCCAATTGCTTGAGATTTTCCTCCTCCGCACCTGTACCTAAAATATTCAATATCCAATCGGGATGCTTATCCTCAACCAAGCTCCACACTTTTAAGATATTCTCCGGACGCTTATCCCAATATGAGAGTCTTCCTATAAAACAGACCTCTTTCTGCTTTGGTACAACGTAAGCATTATTCGGTTCAACACTATTATTCAAAACCCTGAATTTTGAACCTTCATATCTAATACCAATCGCTTTCGCTATTTCACGGCCATACTCTTCACATAAAACACCGAATATATCTACTTTATCATAGCACTCCTTATATATTTTTTTATAAATGGCTTTTCTTATTCCAAACGTATATTTATGTGAACGAAACAGATTCCATTCAAGAGTCTTTAAAAATGAACCTTTAGTTCTTCTTTTCTTTATCTCTCTATCTTCAATATATTCCCAAAAAGGCTCGAAATGAGACATATAAATAATCTTACAATCCGTCTCCTCTCTTATTGCATCAGCCAAACAGACAACATCATTACAACCGCCTGGGAATACAAAAAATTCAATCCCTTTTTCCTTAATATTTTTTACAATGGTGGGAATATTCCTACTATCGTAAAAGACATAAGAGAGCTTTACAGGTTCAATATTTGTTAAAGTTGAATGTAATTTATCATTATGAAAATTGGGTGCAAAGACAAAAACTTTCAACTCTCCCAATAACTTGGCAATGTTCATGGTAACCATTTCAGTACCACCGCCAGGAAAGTCTTGATGAAGGAATGCTATATTTTTTCTTTGCTGTTCCACAATGATATAAATTATTATCGCGTTATGACAACTCCTCCATCATCCCTTGCCACTGTTTGAAAGTGTTTTCAGGAGAAAATCTTATAAGAGCCTCTCTTCCGTTTTCTGCAATTCTATCTCGCAAATCTTTATCCCCCATCAATTTTGATAGTGCCTCAGCATAAGCCTTTATATCAAAAGGTTTTACCAATACACCATTCTCCCATGATGGAGACAATATCTCTCTCACCCCGGCACTGCAATCAAAAGCAATCGTAGCACAACCATTAGTTTGTGCCTCTAATTGCACCATAGGCCAACCCTCAAATGTAGAAGTTAAGCATACTATTGAGGCTCTATCATAATGTGATTGCGGATTTGCAACGAAGCCCAAGAAGTTAACCCTTTTCAATCCCAATTTTTTCGCCAAGGCTTTAAGATTATGCTCCTCTTCCCCATCGCCCAATATATTTAAGCTCCAATCGGGATGTCTCTCCTCAATCAAATGCCACACTTTTAATAATCTGTCAACACGTTTAGCAGTGTAGTTCAATCGGCCTATAAAATATACCTCTTTCTGTTTTTGCTTCACATAGGTATCTTTCACATCTATATGATTGGTAAGAACCCTAAATTTTGAACCTTCATACTCTACCCCTATTGCTTTTGCTATCTCACGTCCATAATTTTCGCAAAGCACACCAAAGATATCCGCCTTATCGTAACACTCTTTGTATATTTTACATACACGAGCCTTTTTAACGCCAAATGTAAACTTATGGGAGCGTATCAAATACCAATGTATTCGTTTAAGGATGCTCTTTTTTGTTTTAGCAATAACAGCCTCTTTCATCGATATATACTCCCAGAATGGTTTACTATGGGACATATATATACATTTGCAACTGGTTTTTTCTCTGATTATATCGGCAAATGGGATAATATCATACACCCCGCCGGGGAATATTAAAATTCCTATATCATAACGGTTTATAGAATCAATGAATGTAGGGAGATTTCTTTGGTCGTCAAACTTATAAGATAACTTGATAGGAGTTATATTCTTTACATTTGACGAAATTTTATCAGTATGCATATTAAATGCGAAAACATAAGCTTTCGTCCCTGAATTTTCCAACAATTTAGCAACATTAATAGAAACCATTTCGGTTCCTCCTCCAGGGAAATCCTGATGAATAAAAGCTATGTTCATCTTTTTTTGCATAATGCTTATAATCTTTATTTCAACTTTTCAAACATATTCTCCCACTGTTTCAAAGTATTTTCAGGAGAAAATCTTTTTACCGAATTCAATCCATTTTCAGCAATCCTATCTCTCAACTCATCATCGCTCATCAATTTCGACATTGACTCAGCAAATTCCTTTTCATTGAACGGAGAGACCAATACACCATTCTCCCACGAAGGAGAGAGAATCTCTCTTACTCCAGCACTGCAATCAAATGCAATTACTGCACATCTGTTGGCTTGCGCCTCCATTAGCACCATTCCCCAACCTTCGTAATTTGAGGTTAAGCACACTATTGATGCCCTATCATAATATGGCTGTGGATTTGCAACAAAACCTAAAAAATTAATTCTCTGCAGATTCAACTCTTTTTTCAGGTTCTCCAACATCTCTCTTTCGGGACCTGTACCCAATATATTTAAAGTCCAATCGGGGTGTTTGGCTTCAAGCTTATGCCATATTCTTAAGATATGTTCAGGACGTTTATCCCAATAAGAGAGCCTTCCAATAAAACATATCTCCTTTTGCTTAGAAGACACGTATTCATCGTTCGGTTCAATATGATTATTCAGAACCATGAATTTTGAATTTTCATACTCAACTCCAATCTCTTTTGCAATATCCTTTGCATACTCCTGACAAAGAACTCCAAAGATATCGACCTTATCGTAACACTCCTTATATATTTTTACAAAGCGTCTCTTTCTTGAGCCAAATGCATACTTATATGAGCGTAAGAATACCCACTCCAACCTTTTCAAGAACGAAGATTTGGCACTTCTTTTCTTATTCTCTTTTTGCTCGAAATAGCCCCAGAAAGGCAAGCTATGCAACATAAACACAAGCTTGCAATTTGTATGTTTCTTTATCTCGTCAGAATATAAAACAACATCATATACCCCTGTAGGGTATACAAACAGCGAAATATTCTTCTCCTTTATTGTTTCAATAAACAAAGGCAGGTTTCTTTCGTCAACAGTATATGGCAACTTAATTATCTCAATATTGGAAACATCTTTAGGCATCTTCTCCTCTATCAAGTTATAGACGAAGATATATACCTTAACCCCTTTGGGTTCCAACATTTTTGCAAGGTTAAAAGTTACAGTTTCAGCCCCACCTCCGGGGAACTCATAATGCAAAAATGCAATACTATTTATCTCTGACAAGTTCATAAGTACAATATTATGCTACATTTTGCATGTCAACAAGTTTCTTGTAATAACCATTAAGAGCTATCAACTCATCGTGTTTACCGCGTTCAACAATCTCTCCCTCGTGCATAACGCATATCAAGTCGGCATTTTTAATAGTTGAAAGACGGTGAGCAATAACCAAAGTTGTACGGTTACGCATCAAATTCTCCAAAGCCTCTTGAACCAAACGTTCACTCTCTGTATCGAGAGCCGAAGTAGCCTCATCAAGGATAAGAATAGGAGGGTTTTTCATAATGGCACGAGCAATACTCAAACGTTGACGTTGACCACCCGACAAGCGACAGCCTCTATCACCAATATATGTATCATAACCATTCTCTGTAGCCATAATAAAGTCATGAGCATTTGCAATTTTTGCAGCCTCAATAACCTGCTCCATTGTAGCATTCTCAACACCAAAGGTTATATTATTGAAGAAAGTATCGTTAAACAAGATTGCCTCTTGGTTTACATTACCCATCAAAGCTCTAAGGCTGAAAGGAGTAACCTCTCTCACGTCAACTCCATCAACAAGAATATTTCCTTTATTTACATCATAGAAGCGAGGGACCAAATCTGCCATTGTAGTTTTACCAGAGCCCGATTGTCCAACAAGAGCAACTGTCTGACCCTTCTTAATTGTTAAGTTAACACCTTTGATTACGTAATCCTCGCTATATTTAAACCAAACATCACGATACTCAATCTCTTTTTCCATTTGATGCAATGGTTTTGGATTTTCGGGTGCTTTAATAGGATTCTCTGCACTCAAAATCTTATCAACACGCTCCATTGAAGCCAAACCTTGTTGAATAGCATAGAATCCTTTTGTTAAATCTTTTGCAGGATTTATTATACTGTAGAATATAATCAAATAGTAGATGAATTGAGGAGCTGTAATCATACCGCGTCCTTCAAGAATCAAAGTTCCTCCAAACCACAACACGATTGCAATGGTAAGAGTACCCAAAAACTCACTCATAGGGTGAGCCAATGATTGACGACGTGCAATTCTATTGCTATACTTAAACAACAAATTGTTTGTTTTGTGGAAGCGATTTTTAATCTTTTCCTCAGCATTAAACGCCTTTATTATTCGCAAACCACCCAAAGTCTCATCAATTTCAGATAAAAGGACTCCAGATTGTTGTTGAGCCTCAAGAGAGGCACGTTTCAGAGTTTTTGAGACCTTACCCATTATGTATCCCGAAACAGGCAACAATACCAAAACAAAAATTGTAAGTTGCCAACTAATAATGAACATTGTCACCAAATAGACAATAATCATAATGGGGTTCTTTGAAATCATCTCCAACGATGCCATGATAGAGTTCTCAACTCCTCCCACGTCACCTGTCATACGAGCCATGATATCTCCCTTTTTCTCTGCAGTAAAGAACCCTATTGGCAAGGAGGTTACCTTATCGTATAGGAAATTTCTGATATCTCTCACCACTCCCGAACGCAAAGGAATAATAAAGTATGAACTTAGGTATGCGCTCATGGTTTTAAGGAATGTCATAACCACCAAAACCGCACCCATCAAGAACAAAACCCACGATGCTCCATGAACAGCTATTTGCTCGTTAATGATAAAGTAAAAATTATTTACCAACACATCTTGTGCGCTCGCGCTACCCCACTCCATCCACTCGTATGAAGTTTCGTTTATCTTAAACAAAATTTCAAGAATAGGAATAATGGTTGCAAACGAGAATAGAGTAAGTACCGTTGAAAGAATATTAAATACTAAATTTAAAATGAAATACTTCTTATATGGAGGCACAAATCTAACAAGAAGTTTTAATAATTCCTTAAACATAAATAATATAGAATTTTAATTTAAAAAAGAGAAGTTTAATCCCTTTTTGTCCGTAGATAAATATCATTTTTTGCAAAATTATAAAAATTTTCATAATTAAGGAGCATATAAACAACCCTATATTTGTCATATTAAAATTTTTACATACCTTTGCAAGCGCAACGGTTCTCATAAGAAGATTAAAAGGGAATAGGGTGAAAATCCCTGACAGTCCCGCTGCTGTGAGTTCCACTATCAAGGCTTGGAGTGCCACTTTTATGCGACATAGCATAATGGGAAGGCAATCCTGAATAAAGCCGGAACGAGTCAGAAGACCTGCCGATGCATATTACTAACAGCTTTCGAGGAAAGAGCGTGTGGTGTCAAAAAAAGAGGAATAGCCCTTCATATCTAATGCCCTTATAGGCAACATCCGCATCAGCTTATCTACTCAAAGCATTTACAACCAAGCGGATGAAATTACAACAACACATAAAATTTACCATAGCTGCAATACTTGTAAGTATTGTTACGTCGTCTGTTTTCGCAAATGAGATAGGAGACAGAGCTATAGATTCCATTCTTTTACATCTCAATTTGGAGGAGGTAAACATCACTGCAAACCGATTCCGCGAAATGACACCCGTTCAAAGGCTCTCGGGCAAAGAGTTGGAAAAACTAAACAGCTACTCTGTTGCCGATGCTTTACGCCACTTCACAGGCGTACAACTTAAAGATTACGGAGGTGTTGGAGGAATCAAAACCATAGATATTCGCAGTATGGGAGCCAACCACGTCGGAGTCTTCTACGACGGTATTCAACTGGGCAATGCCCAAAACGGGCAGATAGACCTATCGATGTATTCACTCGACAATATCGACGAATTGGCTGTTTTCAACGGACAAAAAGGCGAGATATTTCAACCTGCAAAAGATTTTGGTTCGGCAGGAATGTTATATATCCGCTCTCGTCGTCCCAAGTTCAAAGAGGGCAAAAACTATCACTTAAAAGCCTCACTAAAAGCAGGTTCGTTTGCAACCATAAATCCATCATTCCTATTGGAATCCAAAATAAACGACAGCATATCTGTATCGGTTTCGGCAGAGTATCTAAATTCAAGCGGAGAGTATGATTTCAGATATCGCAGAGTCACCCCCGATGGAGCAGTTGCATACGACACCACAGCCACACGTCAAAACGGAGATATCAGTTCACTGAGAGTAGAGGGCGGAGTATATGGAACAATCAACGACGGATATTGGAGAGTAAAACTATATACATATAACTCGGAACGAGGAATACCGGGAGCCATAGTAAACAACGTATGGCGACGTGGCGAACGTCTTTGGGACAACAACACCTTTGTTCAAGGCACATTCAGCAAAGATGTCAATCGATATTACAGAACAATGGCAAATGCCAAGTATGCCTACTACAACACCCACTATGTAAACAACGATTCAAAACTGATTGCTGTTGACAACAGATATAAGCAAAAGGAGGTATATCTATCAACTTCACACGCATTCACACCATTTCGTTTTTGGGATATAGCCCTTGCATATGACTACCAATTCAACTCGCTCGATAGCGACATGGCAAACTTTGCCTTTCCCAAACGCCATACAAACATGTTGGCACTTGCAACATCGTTTCAGATTTGGAGAATGAAGATACAAGGTAGCTGTTTAGGAACATTCATAAAAGACAAAACGATAACAGGCGACAACGAAGGCAAGAAAAAAGCCTTCTCACCCTCGTTGCTATTCTCCCTTAAACCGCTCAGAAACGGAGACTTGACACTTAGAGCATTCATTAAACGCAGCTTCACAATGCCAACATTCAACGACCTATACTATACCGATTTAGGCAATGCTGCGCTTAAACCTGAATATGCAACACAATACGACGGAGGAGTTACATATTTAAGAACTTGGGAGAAGAAGTTTGTGAGAGCATTCCGCATCCAAGCCGATGGTTACTACAACCGAGTAACAGATAAAATCGTGGCATACCCCAAAGGGCAACAATTCCGCTGGACAATGTTGAATTTGGGAGAGGTTGAGATTAAAGGATGCGATGTAGCCACAGAGGTAACAGTATCGCCCGCAAACAGACTATTCTTTACCGTAAAAGGACAATACACATACCAATATGCAGTTGACATCACCGATGTAAACGACAGCTATTATGGCGACCAAATACCATACGTTCCTCGTCACAGTTGCTCAGCAATAGTACAAGGGGAGTATGCAGGATGGTGTTTAAACTACACATTCATATATGCAGGCGAGAGATACTCTCAACAGCAAAACATAGCAGCCAATCACATGCAACCTTGGTACACGCACGACATATCGCTCACAAAAGAGTTTAAACTCAAACGTGGCAGTGCGCTAAAAGGCACATTTGAAGTAAACAACTTTTTGAATCAGGCATACGATGTTATTCTAAACTATCCTATGCCGGGAATAAACTACCGATTTACACTATCATTCGAGATTTAATATGAAACGCAAATACATAATACCGCTTTTAAGCATAATCACCACCTTGCTCCTCGCTTCGTGTCGCGGAGATGAGGTAATAATTCTCTCTGAAAGTGAAGGCATTAAAGAGGCAAAAGATGTCAATGCCAATCCTTACGGATTCTATCTGTTGAACGAAGGCAACATGGGAAGCAATAAAGCCTCGCTCGATTTCATGGATTTTACGACAGGAGTCTATAGCCGAAACATTTATGCCGAGCGAAACCCAGATGTTGTAAAAGAGTTGGGCGATGTAGGCAACGATGCACAAATACATGACAACAAACTGTGGATGACAATCAACGCATCGCACAAAGTGGAGATTGTTGATGCAATAACAGCCAAACGAATAAAAGAGATAGAGGTTCCAAACTGTCGATACATAGTATTTGATGGCAACTATGCATACATCTCATCATATGTAACAACAATCATAGGCGACATAAACGCACAAGAGGGGGCTGTCTTTAAAATTGACACGAACACCTACAAAATAGTAGGCGAAGTAAAAGTTGGAAGACAACCCGAAGAGATGGTCATAAAAAACGGTTTCCTATACGTTGCCAACTCGGGAGGGTACAACTCCGAGATGTACGACAACACCGTTTCGGTAATACGACTATCAACCTTCACTCAAATAGAGAAGAGAGAGGTTGCGATAAATCTGCACAGAATGAGACTCGATAAAAACGGCAAAATATGGGTACTCTCAAGGGGAAACTACTACACCATGCCGCCACAATTATACCGTCTCGAGACAAACAACAGTGGTTCAATAACAAAAGTTGAAGCCACAGGATTGTTATGCTCCAATTTTGAGATATGCGACGATAAAATTTACATGTACAATGCCCCATACCAAGGCAATTCTCTATCGGCGAATATAACATACTCAGTTGCAGACGTTCACTCGGCAGAGATAATAGAACCTAATTTCATAAAAGACGGAACAGAGAGTTTAATAAAAATACCATACGCAATAAAGGTGAACCCCACAACAAAAGAGGTTTTCATCTGCGATGCAAAAAACTATGTATCATCGGGAAGTGTCACATGTTACTCTCCACAAGGCATAAAACGTTGGAGTGTATTTACAGGCGATATTCCCTCATCAATAACATTTATATATAAATAACTATGAAAGGTTTAAAATTTAACATCTTAATAGCACTATCGATAATGCTATTTACAAGCTGTAATAATGGAATTGACAATACATCAATAGGCATCGACAGCAACTATTCGGTATACCGACTACAAAAACTAATACTTGCAACAGGTGCAATAGGTGACAGTTTTAAGTGGGAGGTTATATCAGAAAACGGAGAGACCACCTTACTATCGGAGGATAGAGAGTGCTTATTTGTTGCAGATAAGAGTGGTAACTACTCATTAATTCTAACTATAAAAGACAACGGCGAAGAGGTTGTTGAAACATCGGCGATTACAGTTCTACCCGAAGATATTGAATACAAAGCATCAATGACAAAGGTTCTGGAATTCAATCCTGCTCCGGGACAGTTCATAAACGACCTGCCCGAATATGAAGAGGGCGACACCAAAGAGATTATCAGACAAAAAACCGAGGAGTACGTTCTTAACGGAAGTATGATATCACTTGGAGCGTTCGGAGGTTACATAATTGTAGGATTTGACCATACCATTATAAACAAACCCGACAAAAAAGATTTCTTCTTGGGCAGCAATGCCTTTTCAGGGAGTTCGGAGTGCGGAATAGTTTGTGTGTCCATTGACAAAAACAACAACGGAATTGCCGATGATGAGTGGTACGAACTTGCTGGAAGCGAATATAACAATCCCGAAACAAAAAAGAACTACCAAGTAACATACTATCGTCCCGAAGAGAATAAGACACAAGTTCCGGGCACTAACGGAGTAGTTGACAAAGAGTATATAAAATGGACCGACAACATGGGAGGCGAAGGATTCATTGAACAAAACGGTTTCACAAACCACTCGCTCGACTATTGGCCAAAATGGAGCAATAGCAACACCATTACACTGACAGGAACACTGCTACCCGAAAACTATATCATAAAGAGCAACGGTCAGTACTACCTAAACAAATACGATTGGGGTTATGCCGACACATACGCAAACCGAGACACAGAGAACAACTCATTCGATATCTCTTGGGCAGTAAACAGCAATGGAGAAGCAGTTAAGCTGATAGGAATAGACTTCATAAAAGTATATACAGGACTCCTTCAAAACTGCGGACAAATCGGAGAGACATCAACTGAGTTCCTCGGGGCAAAAGACTTGAATCTATAACACACTAAATTATATATTATGCAAAGTTTTTACAAAGTTTTGATTTTAGCAATTTTGGCACTCACATTAGGCGTTTCGGCAAACGCAGCAAAAAAAAGTGTAGTGCTTGATTTAACACAACCATCTTCACCTGCAACATTTGAGTATGACTCAAACGGAGTGTGGACAGAGACATACAACGACGTTGACTACACACACTGGGATTCACAAGTATTCAGTTTCTCTCACCTAATTGGAGGTCCCGGCTCTTCATACGGAGGATTGGCATGGAACGGATTTACAGTGAGTCAAAATGCAAGCAGCGAGCAAGAAGACTATCCATTAGACTCACAATGGGGATGTATGGCAGAAGGGGGAATTGCAGCAATAAGCAATGGCAAAGCAATTGTTGACAGCGAAAGACCATACATTGTGGCAAACTACAGCTCATGGGAGACACAAAACAGTTTGTCTATCACATTTAACGACGGCAACCTATACACTCTAAACGGAATGTATCTAACAAACTCGCCATACCCATACTATACAAACATCTATGGAGACGATTTTGCCAATCCACTCACAAACGAGGGCGACTTCTTCAAAGTAATAGCATACGGAGTAAAAGCCGACAACTCGGTAGAGACAGCAGAATTTATGCTTGCCGAATTCAAAAACGGCACTCTACAACAAACAACAGAGTGGACATGGTGGGATTTATCATCATTGGGAACAATAAAAGAGGTATATTTCACAATGGAATCGTCAGACACAGGGCAATGGGGAATGAACACACCCGCATACTTCTGTATCGACCGCATAATGGCAAGCAACCCGGTTCCAAGCGGAATTGAGGAGAGCCAAGCCACTCTCAACACAACAGAGATATACTACGCAGCAAATAACATATATGTTACAGCAACAGGTGCAACAGTAGTAAAAGTGTACTCAATAAACGGAGTAGAGGTATTGTCGCAAATGGTTGACGAAGGAACAAGCATAATTTCATCCGCAACATTACCAAACGGAATATACATTGTAAAAGCAGGAGAAAAGGCTATAAAATTCTCTAAATAAATAAGATGTTAAAATAGTAGTTCAAAAGAGGAGGAGGGTGTGTCAAGTTATCGACACACCCTCCTCTATTTGTGAAGATTGAATAAAAAATCCATTAATATTTCGGCAAAGCTACCCTTTACTTTCGTCCTTATTCTCTTTATTTCGCAAATACTCCTCGGGCATAAATACTTGATCGGTCTGACGCACACCCATAAAGTGAGGCGACATAATTTCTATACCTGCCTCATTGAATAGGTCTTGAATTTGCTGATGAAGATTAGAATAGATTAGTGACATTTGCTCGGGATGACGAGTGTATGCGTTAATTTGATATACCACATACCAATCGTCCAACTTAGTTTGCAACACAAACGGACGTGGTTCTGCCTCGATATACGGTGTTGCAAGTGCAGCCTGTATAAGAATTTGATGCACCTGTTGCCAAGGAACTTCATAACCAAAAGTGACGTCGCTATGAATAATGAGTCCGTACTCTTGTGCCGATGAGCTATAATTTGTGGTCATCGAAGACATAACAAATGAGTTGGGTACAGTAACAATCTCGTTCTTTGGAGTTTTAACGCGAGTTACAAGCGGAGTTTTCTCAATGATATCGCCCATGGTGTCATTAAGTTTTATGCGGTCTCCCACTCTGAAAGGACGCATAAATGTGATAACCAATCCTGCCATAAGGTTGGCTATTAGCGTACTCGAACCCAAAGATATGATAAGACCTATGAAAACCGAGATTCCTTGAAACACTCCTGAGTCTGAGCCGGGGAGGTAATTGTAAATCATGGCTATCATAAAGGTATAGAGCAGAATTCTCACAATGGAGAAGGTTGGCATAGCCCATTCAGGAAAGAAATTCTTGAGCTTCAAGTTACCACATTCAATCTCAAGGGCAATATAACGTGCCAAACGAACAAGCGCCCTTGTTGCATACCATATAACAAGAATGCTGATAAGATTAGGAATATAGTCAATAACGCCAAAGGTAATTTTCTTTATGGGGACAAGAAAATAACTGAGAAGTTGCATCGCAAACCCCTTGGTGCTTGGGAAAATGCTGAAAATAATTGGCAGAGAAATAAGCAATTGCAATAGTATTACAATATACTTCACAATTCTTTTAAGCACCAACAATAGCGCTACTTGTTTCTCTGTGTTTAGAATTTCGTATGATTGAATTTTGATTGATTTGAGTTTGGTATCCTTAAGACTTGTAATCCTTTTTCCTATTTTAGCAAATCCCCAACAGGTAAATTTATAGAGCAAGTATTGCACAAAAAGCACCAACAGGCAATATGCCACGCTCTCCACCATGCGCCAGAAACCATACTCCTTCTTCATATGGTTAAATTTATCAATCACTATTTGTTTTCGATTAGCCACAAGAGAGTCTCGACTAACCCCTTCCCACATGGCATCGGCATCGGTAACAGAGACAAGCACTTCTGTATCGTACATTACGTCCGAGAAAATATCTGTGTTTTCGATATAGACACGTGCTGTATCAAGAGTTATTTTCTTTCCAATCTCCTCAATTAATTCGCCTGCCCTCTGTGCACGTTGAAATGGAGAGAGTCCGCCCTTATTTGTATAGATATAAAAGAGGGTATCTTCATCCACCATGACAGGAGAACCCTTTGTTGTTCGTCTAAGCGAATCGATATGTTGCAACTGTCTGTGTCGTCTGATGGAATCGCCTGCCAAAACCTTGAGTTTAAATTGTTCAAACTCTATTCTAAGGTTTGCTTCACTCAGTTTAGCCTCCTCGAGCGACTGTTGCAACTGAGTCACAGACAATGAGTCTTGATCCACAACTCCGTCCTTGACCTGAGAACTATCCGCCACAATTGAAGAATCGCTTTTTACATGAAAAATTTCGCGAATAGCATTGCCGATTTGCGCCTTTGCACTTATGGTACTGAGCATCAAAAGGCTTATGATAAAAAACCTTTGTAATTTCATCCTACTTTCTCTGTTTTTGATATACCAATAGTTATGGACGCAAAATTATCAAAATTTAATAATCCTCTACATTTTTACCGCTCTTTTTTTGACAGAAGCACTAATGTTATTGACTTCCCAAATACAAGAAATACATACCTAACAGCACAAGAGCCAAGTCGATACTCTTTTTACGGATGTTTTTCTCTTTAAAAAAGAGCGCGCCACCAATGAATGCCACCACCACTCCACTTCGGCGACTCATTGACACGACAGAAATCATGGAATCGGGGAACGACAAGGCATAGAAGTAGATAAAATCGGCAGCAACAAGGAATAGCGACACCATAAGAATTGCAGGAGTCCAACGGAACGGAGTGGTGTTTTTGCGATTGGGATACCACATAAACATCAGCACCAGCGCCATCAAAGCCATTTGGTAATAAGTGTACCAAACCTGTACGGTCATTCGGTCAAAACCATGCGTCATCAAATATTTATCGTACAGTCCGCTGGCTGCCCCCGCAATGGTGGCAAGAACAATAAAGAGAATCCACTTGTTGTGTTTAAAGTTAATACCTTCGCTTTTGCCACTCCACGACAGCATCAAAAACGAAGTTATGGCAAGCGTAACACCAATCCATTGGTAAAGATTAAGTTGCTCGCCAAATATGAACATAGCACCCAAAAGAGTCAACACAGGCTGACTCGCCTTTATTGGCGAAGCAATGGTTATGGGCAAATGCTTTATTGCAAAGTATGCAAGAATCCACGAGGTAAGCACAATCACAGCCTTCAACATCACATAAAGATGTTGTCCCATGGGAACTTGAGGAACATAAAACATAGTCTGTTGCATTGCATCGGGAGCAACTCTCGAAGCAACAATTACAGGCAAAAACAACAAACTGCAAAACATGGTGTTTAAGAACAAAACCGGAATAACAGCATTGTTTTTTAAAGCAGTTTTCTTAAAAATATCATACACGCCCAATAGCGAAGCCGATATAAATGCAAGTATTAGCCACATGTGTTTTAAAGATTTAGGAGTGCGAAATTAAATAATTTTTTGTTTTTATTGAGAGTTTTACTGTTGCCAACTATCTTTTATTTTAATAACTTCGCACATTATTTATCATAAACAGAGTTTTATCATGAGTTACGCAAGGCAATCAGCCCTTACCATTTTAATATTGTTCACCACACTATTTGCATATGCCGAGGGTTTTGACAATACTGCGGCAGGCTTTTTTGTTGCCATGCCCGACGAAGAGGCAGAATACCTCAACATGTCGTTAAAGAGCGAGATGGTTGAACTGTATAAAATTGGCACATCAAGCAAAACACGCAACCTACTTGGAGGCGAGTCGTGGATTTCGCACATGGATACAACACGTATCGATGCAGTTCTTGCCGCAGAAAAAAGCCTTATGACCATAAAAACATACGAGCAGAAAAAAGGCAAACAACTATATGCAGTTGTAAAAACCCTCTATACGCCAATAGCCGACAGCGAAATTCTGTTTTATAATGATAAAATGGAGAAACTCAACACAGAAAAGCTATTTGCCACCCCAAAGTTCAAAGACTTTTTTGCAAAACCATCCGACAAAGAGTTACGCAAGATAATGGATAGAATAACCATGATGTTCATAAAAATAGAAGTTTCGGAAGAGGGAAACCTTTTAGTAACCCTCGACGACATGTGGTTAGACGTCTTAGACAAGAACATCAGCAACAAATTAATGCAACTCAAGAAAAAAACTCCACTATGTTTCAAATGGAGCAAAAAACAATTTAAATTGATTGAAAGTTAGGCTTTAAGCCATTATTTTTGAAATTTTGATGTTTATTTTTCATTAAATGGGCTGTTTTTGACATTTTTTTTTGCCGAACGAATAAAAATGTCTATATTTGCAACCCAAAATGGAAAATATTCCAACTTGCAGAAAAAGAAATAGTAAAAAAATAAAAAGTTAAAGAAGATGACTAAAGCAGAGATTGTATCGGAGATTTCAAAATCTACCGGCATTGAGAAGGCGATTGTATTGACTACTGTTGAGAAGTTTATGGCTTCAGTTAAAGATTCGTTGGAGAATGGAGAGAACGTATATTTGAGAGGTTTCGGAAGCTTTATCGTTAAAAAGAGAGCTAAAAAAACAGCACGTAACATTTCAAAAAATACAACAATCATTATTCCTGAGCACAACATTCCCGCATTTAAGCCTGCTCAATCGTTTGTAAATAAAGTAAAATAAAAACACTTTAAATTTATAATAAGATGCCAAGCGGTAAAAAAAGAAAAGGCCATAAAATGGCTACACACAAACGTAAAAAAAGATTACGTAAGAACAGACACAAGAAGAAATAATAGTCGCTGAATATTTTTGTCGGCCTTTGGCGCGTAAAAGTATCAGACAGATTATTAAGTCGCAAGAGCGACAATTTCTGAGATGTGAACAAAAAAAATCAAAGGACTAAAATCAGCAACGATGTTGTTCTTTGATTTTTTTTACATATAGGGATTTAGTGGTATCAGAGGATACCATATACCCTATATCCATTTTGAGAGAGAAAATTGTTATAGTAATATATTCCGGCACAGCTTGGGATATATTACTTGAGCAATAAAAATACAATGTATAACTATAAACGATTTTTTAGACGTGGCAACAACAGAATTAGTAGTTGACGTGCAGCAAAAAGAGGTTTCGATTGCACTAATGGAAGACAAACGTCTTGTAGAGTTGCAAAAGGAGTCGAGCGGAGTATCGTTTTCGGTAGGCGATATATATCTTGCACGCGTCAAAAAGACAATGCCGGGTTTAAATGCTGCGTTTATAGATGTAGGATACAGTAAGGAAGCATTTCTTCACTATCTTGATTTAGGCGAAAACTATCTAAACATTAAGAAGTATCTGAAACAGATAACTTCCGATCGCAAAAAACAGCCCGAGTCGATATCGAAGTTTAAGAAGCAACCCGAACTCGAAAAGGATGGAGCAATAGAAAGCGTACTGAATGTAGGAGACGAAATTTTGGTGCAAATAACCAAAGAACCAATCTCTACAAAAGGGCCACGCTTAACAGCAGAAGTAACCATTCCCGGACGATTTTTGGTACTTGTACCCTTTGGCGATAAAGTTTCGCTATCGCAAAAGATAAAATCAAACTCCGAACGTACACGACTAAAGCAACTAATACAGAGCATCAAGCCCCAAGGATTTGGAGTAATAGTTCGTACAGTTGCCGAGGGGAAAAAAGTAGCCGAGCTTGACAACGAGCTAAAAACATTGGTAAAGTGCTGGGACGAGGCTATGCTAAAGGTACAACGAGCAAAAGTACCATCGTTGGTAAATGCCGAAACCTCACGAGCAGTAGCCGTTTTACGCGATTTATACAATCCGTCGTTCGAGAACATCTATGTAAACGACAAGGAGGTCTTTGCCGAAATTGAGAACTATGTGAGTTTGATTGCACCCGAAAGAAAAGGCTTTATAAAACTCTACACAGGAGAGTTGCCTATCTTCGACAACTTTGCCATAACAAAACAGATAAAATCATCGTTTGGCAAAACAGTAGCAATAAAAAACGGAGCTTACCTTATTATTGAGCACACCGAAGCCCTTCACGTAATAGACGTAAACAGCGGACCACGCTCAAAGGCCGATGGACAAGAGGAGAACGCCGTTGAAGTGAATTTGGCAGCAGCCGAAGAGATAGCACGCCAATTGCGATTACGAGATATGGGAGGAATCATAGTAGTCGACTTTATCGACATGGACAATGCCGATAACCGTCAATTAATCTATGACCGAATGCGAGAGTTGATGTCGACCGACAGAGCAAAACACAACATATTGCCTCTGACCAAATTCGGATTGATGCAAATAACTCGCCACAGAGTAAGACCGGTACTCGATATTGCTGTAACAGAGAACTGCCCCGTATGCTACGGAAAAGGCAGAATAAACTCATCAATCCTGTTTGTTGACAGATTGGAGGAGAAGGTAGCCTATCTTGTAAAAAAGATGAAGGTAAGAAAGTTCTCGCTACATTTGCATCCTTACGTAGCCGCATATCTAAACAGCGGCATATTCTCGCAGAAGATGAAGTGGAAATTCAAATATTCACTCCTCTTCAAAATCATACCGAACCAATCGCTCGCTCTGCTTGAATACAAAATTTATGATAACAAGCGAAACGAAATTGACCTAAAAGACGAGATTGAAGTTAAACTATAACACAATCTCACAACAAAAAAGCAACGAGCAAGGAAAATAAAAAATTAACAGAGGTTGTCTTATCTCCAACAAGAGAAAAGGCAACCTCTTTTTTTACAAGCGAACATGTTTAGAAGCTGTTTTTTTTGAGATAATCATTAAAAATATAAAAAAAATATATAAATTTGCATTACCTAGTCAGCCCACGGGGGTGGGTTGAGGGGATTTTTGATAATAGACGTTTACATTACGTTAATCTTCATCGTTCAAACTTCGCAACTTTGAAACCCAACAGAAGATACGGCAATGGCAACGTCCATGTGTGTGTTTATTCATAACTCATATGAATTGGACAAAAATGTTCAACGTGAGTGTTGTATAATCATTTGGCGTGGGCTGGCTGCATTGCTTATCTTGTTGGGGGGCAATGCGAAGGCCTGAACGAAAGATGAGCAGAAGTACAACTCCCACGTCTTTTTTTGCATAACGCCTTCGAAATTGGCATTTTATAAATATACTGTTAGGAGAGTTGACAGTAACGATAAAGAATATTGTTAAACTCAAAACAGAATATTTATAATGAAAACGACATCTAAAATAGGCTCAATCTCTCGAGCACTATTATTCCCTATTATCATCTTCATAGCATCAACAACTGCTCTGTTCACAACATCATGCTCAGGAACAGATTTTGAAATATACTGCTCGATATACGGCAGCATAACAGACTACGAAACAGGCGAACGCCTCGAAAATGTAAGTGTCGTACTCTCTCCCACAAACAAAACTTTCAGAACAGAAAACGGAGGAACCTTCGTATTCGAAGAACTTGAACCCGGAGAATACACCATAACCGTACAAAAAAGCGGATATAAACCAAACCGAAAAACAGTTACGGCAATAAGTGGAGAGACCACAAATATTGACATACCAATGACAAAAATACCAGAATAATAAAATATCAAAGCTATGTTAAAGAAAATAGGATTAATACTCTTTGCAGGCGTAATGCTATTCGCCTGTTCAAAGGACATTGAAGAGGAATTGACAACAGGTGATATAGTAGGTAGCGTATCGGACAAAACGTCAGGAGAACCTGTTGGCACCGTAAATGTGGTTTTGCAACCCGGTGGCAAATCAACAGTAACAGGTTCTGACGGTACATTTAGTTATAAAGACCTTGCCCCCGGGAAATATACAATCGAAATAAACAAGGAGACCTATAAACCCAACAACAAAGAGGTGGAGGTCGTTATTGGCGAGACCACACCCATACACTTGCTGATTGAGCGTATTCCTGCAATAGTAACCGTAGATAAAGAAAAAATTGACTACGGCAGAGACAAAAGTGTCAATACACTCTCGTTCAGCATAGTCAACAGCGGTTACGAAGATTTGGATTGGAGCATAGAGCAAAATTGCGATTGGATAACAGAGATAAAACCCCAAAGCGGAACACTTGCATACGGTAAAACCGAAAGCATAGTTGTTGTTATTGACCGCAACAAATTAGAGGGAGGCGAAAACACCACAGTGTTGGTGGTAAGATCTTCCAACGGAAGTTCTCAGATAGAGGCAAGAGCCATAGGAGAATATACCGTACTACCCGCATTGGAGGTTTTCGATGCTGAAAATATCAGAGCTTATAGTGCATTGCTAAGCGGAGAGATAACCTTTGAAGGAACACCCGAATATACCGAACGCGGTTTTATATATGGTCTAAAACCCATGCCGACAGTTGATGAGTGCGAAGGGAAAGTATCCGTTCCAAAAGACGAAAATTTGAAATACAGCTATAACGTCACAAAACTTACCTATGGAGCAAAATACTATGCAAGAGCTTATGCCATAAACACAAAAGGAGTGGGTTACAGTTCGCACGACATAAACTTCACCACAGTGGCAATAGCACCGGAGGTAAAAACAAAGACAATAACCGACGTAAACTACGACAAAGGCTCAGCCACATTGCATGGAGAGATAATAAGCACAGGAGAACCTGCGTATAGCGAAAGAGGATTTTGCTATGGCACACTGCCCAACCCCACTATTAACGACAATAAGATAGTAAAAGACGGAGAGGGAACAGGAGCATACAGTAGTTATGTGGTAGGCTTGCCAACCGATATAACATTCTATGTAAGAGCATATGCAAAAAACGAGGCAGGCATCATCTATGGAGAGTCTGTATCAAAAGCTCCCGGAACAGCCGTGGTTGAAACACAAAAGGTTGAATATGTAAGCGGAGAAGAGGGAGCCATAACATGCTATGCCGCAATATTGAATGCAGGCGAACCACCTTACACCGAACGCGGATTTGTATATGGAGCATCACCCAATCCTACAATTAACGACAATATTATAAAATGTGGAGGTTCGGGAGAAGGCTCTTACAACACAAAAATAACAGGCCTGAACACAGGGAAAAACATATACGTGCGAGCATATGCAAAAAATGTTGCAGGAGTGGCATATGGCGAACAAATCACTAAAACTCCCAAATCTCCTGTTATTTCGACCAGTAAAATAGAGTACGGGAATATGCTTGGCTCTGTTACATTCTATGCAACCATAAGTGAAGTTGGAGAACCTGCCTATACCGAGCGAGGTTTTGTATATTCATACTCTCCAAATCCTACAATAAACGATACTAAAGTAGTAAAAACAGGAACAGGAACGGGAGCATATACAGTTTCGGTATCTAATTTGAATACCGGGAACACAATATATCTGCGAGCATATGCAAAAAATACCATGGGAGTGGTATATGGCAACGAAATATCAAAAACACCCCAATCGGCAAAAGTTACAACTCAAGCCATCACAAATATAAATCTCGATAAAAGAACGGCAACATTCCATGGAACAGTTGTAAACGAGGGAACACCTGCCTACACCGAGCGTGGTTTTGTATATGGAACCCTACCCTACCCCACAATAAACGATACAAAAGTAGTAAAAACAGGAACAGGAACGGGAGCATATAGCGCAAACGTAACAGGCATACCCGACGACGCAACATTCTATGTGAGAGCATATATAATAAATGCGGCAGGAGTTATTTACGGAGAACAAGTTTCAGCCGCCCCAACATTGCCCATAGTAACAACACAAGACTTTAAATATTCCGAAACCGAAGAGGGAACAGTTACATTCTACGGAACAGTGGTAAATGTAGGTACTCCGACATATACCGAAAGAGGATTTGTTTATGGAACATCAACAAACCCAACCATATATGGCGACAAAGTGGTAAGTCAAGGCTCAGGAGTAGGACCGTTTAATGCCACAGCATCTGACCTGCCAACAGGAGAGACCATATATGTAAGATCATATGCCATAAATTCAGCAGGAGTGGCATATGGCGAAGAGGTGACCAAGCTACCCGGTATGGCAAGCGTAAAAACAGCAGAGGTTACCAACATGAATTATGGTGCTGGAACAGCAACTTTTAACGGAGAGATAGTATCTCTTGGCTCACCTGTATATACTGAGCGTGGATTTGTATATAGCACTTTACCAAATCCAACCGTAAAAGACAACAAAATAGTAAAAACAGGAACAGGAATAGGCTCTTATAGCGTAAATGCCACAAATTTACCCAAAGATGCAAAAATCTATGTAAAAGCATATGCAATAAATCCTGTGGGCGTTGCCTATGGCGAGGAGGTTTCGGTATCTCCTACCCAAGCAGTAGTAACAACACAATCTATAACCAATGTTAACTTTAGCGCAGGAACGGCAACATTTACAGGAAGTGTAACAAATGCCGGCAACCCTGCTTATACTGAACGCGGTTTTGCATACGGTACATCTGAAAATCCAACTATTAATGATAACAAGGTAGTGTGCGAAGGTAGTAGAATAGGTTCATTTACAGTAAATGCCACAAACCTACCAAATACATCTGCAATATATGTGCGCGCATATGTAACAACTGCAGTAGGAACAGTGTATGGTGAGCAACAAAGCGTATCTCCTACCCAAGCAGTAGTAACAACAC
>JAFYRT010000001.1 GCA_017546805.1 Muribaculaceae bacterium
ACTAACTAACTAACTAACTAATTAATTATAAAGATTTTTAGTGATGATTTAAGGTGGGGAGACATTATTATACATATGAAAAGAGAGTAAGTTTGTTTTTTGAATCCCGTCCTTGCAGACAAACAATGATGATACGTTTTACCTTTTCCGTAGGTTTGAAAACCTACGGCTATTGAATGGTAAACTTGTTTGAATATTGTTGTGAGAAAGAGAATTCGAGAAACTGATGTTCCTCAAAATCAAATAACCTCTAACGTTGTCAAACCATTTCTCAAGCCAATAGCATAAGAATTGCCGTCAGCATCCGACTCGTTTTGTTTAAAATCGGTCAATATAACCTCTTTCCCAAGAGAAAATAGAAGACACGAAAAAGTAGCTCCCTCTTTCATTTTAGAATTTTCGCAATGTTCGGCAACAAAACGATTATCGCCCAAATATCGAATAACGCACAAGCGGTTTGGTAACCAGCCAATGCGAAGTCGTTGTCCTACAGAAAGACTATCAGAAGAAATCAACTCCACACTAAATAGTTCCGATTCCTCTCCCATCTCATCGCTCAGCAACTTGCAGAAATCAAACCAAGAACAGTCCTTAGAATATTTAGCAAGTACATCAAGTGTGCGTAAAGATACTGAACTATTTCCTCTTGTAGAGTAGTTCCACACCCTTTCAAGAGTAGTTTCCGAAATATGTTCGCGCAAGCACTTTTGAATATCATCTACTAACATAATAAAATCGCTATGCACTGCCAAAGGCTTAGCAAAGCGCAATTCAACACATTTGCGCAAAGCGACAATCTGAGGTATATTACTTTCAAAATTCATAGTATTACAAAAATAGATATTATATTTGAAAACTCAAATTCACACAATCATGCAAGAGAGTCAAATATTCACAGCCACCAACTTAAAAGTACCCCTACAAAAAGAGTTTACTGACTATAAACTACTGTCAGACAAGCAATACAGCAAACTATACCGAATCTCAAAGCAAGGTCGTTGGTATATAGCAAAGACAACAAAAGACAACACCGAAAGGCAGTTGGCAATACTACGTCGCGAATATTCTCTCACCATAGCATGCTCGCATCCCCATATCGTACACACATACTCATACGAAGAGATACCCACATTGGGCGAAGCCATAGTAATGGAGTACATAGAGGGGCGAACACTAACTCAATACCTAACCGAAAAACCATCATCGCAATCACTCGAAAGGGTATTTACCCAATTACTATCGGCACTCGAATATCTGCACAAAAGAGGAGTTGTGCATAACGATATAAAACCCGAAAATATATTAATAACTCGCACAGACGACACCCTCAAACTAATAGACTTTGGATTAGCCGCAACAGACGCATGGTATGCAATGAAGCAACTCGGATGTACACCTGCATATGCCTCGCCCGAATTGCTATCACAACAAGCAGTTGTTGATGCCCGAAGCGATATCTACTCCATAGGGCTAATAATGCAAGAAATATTCCCTTCGAGTCACAAAAGCATAAAAAAACGATGTACCCAACACAGCCCGGCAAAACGATATGCCGATGTTGCAGCATTGCAAACAGCATGGAATAACCGCAACAAAGCAAAAAAAGCAGTGCTAATAGCAATAGCTCTGCTCATAATGATACTTCCCACATTATATATTATAAAGAGTTCCATTGACGAAAAACAAAAGCAACGCCACCAACAGGAGTTAATCTCAGAAATAGAAACAGAGATAACAGAATATTATCAAATAGCTCTCGACTCAATACAAAACCATTGCGTATATCAAGAGTTCGCTCAAAAAATAGTACTAATATCGTTTTGGAATAAAGTGGAAAAACAAAGACAAGAAAAAATATTAACCCAACCTAATCAGGAACTACGCACCATTCTTGATACACTACCCATACGAGTGGATTTAGGGAAAATTTTAGTAGAAGCAATTCAACAGTTACCATCTGTTTTTACAAGCAACCTTTCTGTTGACGAGAGAATTTTCTATTATAATCTCCTAAACAACAACCAACCATACCAAGAGTATAAACGGTAGTTGTTTGTTAACCAAACATAGTAAACAAAATAGGTATTTCGGCTGTTATGGTATGTGAATATCGTAACAGCCGTTTTTATGAGATGGGTAGTTTCTTTTATTTTTCTTTTTAATGTTTGCTTTGCTTTTGCAAAGGGGGATGAGACGTTTATTAAGTTGGATTTGCCTTCGTTTGAGAGCGACGGTATGTTTTCTACAACCTCGCGTCCAACAAATGATTGGTGGGTGGATTTGAACGATTCGGTTTTAGATTCGCTTATTTCTCTTGCTGTTAGCAATAATCAGGATGTGTTTGTGGCTATGGATAATATTATGGCCGCAAGGGCTTCGTATAGGATTGCTCAGAGTGGGTTCTACCCTTCTATTGGTTTAGAGGGTGGATGGGGTAAATCTAAAGGGAGTAGAAATCTTGGCGACGAGATTGATTTGTTGAGTGAAACGGTTCAGAGTAACTGGTCTGTTGCTTTGAACGCAAGTTGGGAGATTGATGTTTTTGGTGCTATTAGGGCTAAGGCTAAAGAGGCTAAGTTTGGTTACGAGGCGGAGATTGAGCTTTATAATGCTACGATTATGAGTTTGACTGCCGATATGGCTTCGTACTACGCTCAACTGCGCATGATGCAACAACAGCTTATTGTGGCAGTGAAAAATATTGAGTCGCAAAAGGAGATTTTGAATATTACCGAGGTTAGGTTTAATGCCGGATTGGCTTCGCAATTGGATGTTGCTCAGGCTAAATCGGTTTATTTCAGCACTAAGGCTTCGGTTCCTGTTTTACAGAGTTCTATTGATAATCAGATTTTTACTATTTGCCAGCTTGCTGGGGTGTTTCCGCAAACTCTTTACGATTGGTTGGTTGTGCCTGATGTGATTCCTTCGTATATGAAGGTTATTGCTATTGGTACGTGCGAGGAGATGCTTGCCAACCGCCCTGATGTGAGTGCGGCTTTTATTAAGACCAAAGCTGCCAAGGAGTGTTTGAATGGTGCTAAACGTAATTTTTCGCCCCAATTTTTTGTTGATGGCAGTTTTGGTTTTCAAGGGCAGTCTCTTAAGAATACTTTTAATAGCAATAGTATTACCTACTCTCTTTCTCCTCGTATTAGTTGGAACTTTTTTCAGGGTGGTAACTTATTTAATTCTTTAAAGCAGGAGAAGGCCAATTATGATGCGGCTATTCGTAACTACAACTCAGTGGTGCTTAAGGCTACCGAGGAGGTTAGCAGTGCTATTTCGGCTTATAAAGGTCGCATTAAACAGGTTGTTAGTTTGAGAGAATTGGTGGTTCAAGGAGAATTGATGCTTACTCTTTCGCTCGATTTGTATAAACGAGGGTTAACTGATTTTCAAAATGTTTTGGATGCTCAACGTTCTTTGCTGGAGTATCAGAACTCGCTTGTCTCGGCAGAGGGCAATACTCTTACGGCTTTGATTAATTTGTATAGAGCTTTGGGGTGTGGGTGGTAATTCAATTAGAAATTAGGAATGAGGAATGAGGAATTAGGAATGAGGAATTATTAAATTTCTTATTTGTAAAATTTCTAATTGGAGCGTAGCGACTAACTAATTACTAATTCATAATTATAAAAAATATGAGGTGTTTTATTTTTTGTATGCTGTGTTTTGTTTCCCTCTTTTTAAGTGGGTGCAACAACGATTTATTGAGTGGCTATGAAGCTATGCCTCCTATTTCGGTGGCTAAGCCTGTGGTGAGGGATATTACTTTAATGAAGAGGTATCCCGGGTATGTTTCGGCTCAAAACAGCGTTAATCTTGTGGCTCGTGTAAGCGGGTATCTCGAAAACTCGTTTTACGATGCAGGCAGTAGGGTTGAGAAGGATAAACTTCTCTTCCTTATTGAGCCTACTCAATACAAGGATTATGTTATAGAGGCTGAGAGTTCGTTGGAAAATGCTATTGCTAAACGTGATTATGCAGAGAATAATTATATGAGAATGAAAGAGGCTTCGGTTAGTAATGCCATCAGTGAAATTGATTTAATTGAAGCCAAATCGCAACTTATTGCTGCCAAAGCTGATGTTAAGAATGCTGAAGCTTCTCTTTCTATGGCTAAAACAAATTTGAGCTATTGCTATGTTAAGGCTCCGTTCCGCGGCAGGGTGACTATCGGTACTTTGTCGAATGGGAATTATGTGAATGGTGGCGAGCCTACGGTTCTTGCAACTATTTTTCAGGAGGATTTGATGTATGCGTATTTTAATATTGAGGATAATCAGTATTTAAAAATGTTGTGGGAAAACAACGAGACTCCGTTTGATAGTGTTATGGTGTTTTTTGACTCCCCTACCCGAAAGGTTTTTAAGGGCAAGATTGATTATGTTGCTCCTAATATTGATCTTTCGATGGGTACGCTTCGCTTAAGAGCCGAAATTGAGAACCATAACGGCGAACTTAAGGATGGTATGTATGCTTCGGTTTTGTTGCCGTATGCTAAAAGGGATAAGGCTGTGTTAATTAATGATGCTTCGATTGGTTTTGACCAGTTGGGTAGTTTTGTGTATGTGGTTAATGACTCGTCTGTTGTAGAATACCGACATATTACTACCGGAGAGGTTATTGATGATACGCTAAGGTATGTTACTAATGGTATTGGTGAAAACGAAATGTATGTTTCGAAGGCTCTTTTAAAGGTTAGAGACGGTATGAAGGTTAGTCCTGTTTTTGAGTAACTTAATTTGTTGTGATTGTATGTTCTCGCGTTTTTTTATTGACCGCCCGATTTTTGCCACCGTTATTGCTATTCTGATGGTTATTGCCGGTGTGGTGGCTTTGGAGTTTTTACCTATTGCTCAATTTCCCGATATTACTCCTCCTACGGTTCAGGTGCAGGCTACCTACCCCGGTGCAAGTGCCGAGACTATTGCCAAAACTGTTGCTACTCCTATTGAGGAGCAAGTCAATGGCGTGGATGGCATGATTTATATGAGTTCTACTTCTTCGTCTACGGGTCAGTATAACCTGACTGTTACTTTTGAGGTGGGTACTGATGCTGACATGGCTGCTGTGTTGGTGCAGAATCGTGTGAATATTGCCGAGGGCAATTTACCAAGCGAGGTTATTAAGCAGGGTATTACCACAAAGAAGCAATCGACTAATATTGTTATGATTCTTTCGTTGGAGGCTGATAGCTCGGTTTATGATGGTTTATATCTTTCGAACTATGCTACTCTGAACTTCTCCGATCCTCTTTCGCGCCTTAGTGGCGTTGGTAATGTTACTGTGTTTGGTGCGGGTGACTATGGTATGAGGGTGTGGCTCGACCCCGAAGTAATGAGGATGAGAGATGTTACTCCTGATGATGTTTACAATGCTATTTCGGCTCAAAATATTGAAGTGTCGGCAGGTGGCGTGGGACAACCTCCTCAAAGTGACAATACGAAATTTCAGTATACTCTTACTACTAAAGGACGTTTATCTTCGGTTAGTGAGTTTGAGAATATTATTATTAAGGCTCTTCCCGAAGGTGGTTACTTGAGACTTAAGGATATTGCCGAGATTGAACTTGGCAGTCAAAATTATGGTACAGTATCGAAACAGAGCGGTAAATCGGCTGCTGCCATTGCCATTTATCAGCTCCCGGGCAGTAATGCTCTTGATGTTGCCAATGAGGTTAGAGAGAGGGTTAAATCTCTCTCTAAAAACCTTCCTGAGGGAGTTGAGTGTAATATTGTTCTTGATACGACAAACTTCGTTAAGGCTTCGTTGGAGGAGGTGGTGGTTACTCTTATCGAAACTACTTTGCTGGTTATGTTGGTGGTGCTTATCTTCTTACAGAACTTCAGAGCTGTTATTATTCCTTCTTTGACTATTCCTGTTTCGTTGATTTGCACTCTTGCAGTTATGAAGCTGTTTGGGTTCTCTATTAATACGCTTACTTTGTTTGGGATGGTACTTGCCATTGCTATTGTTGTGGACGATGCCATTATTGTGGTGGAGAACTCGTCGCGACTGCTTGCCACGGGTAAATTCTCCCGAAAAGATGCCGTTACGGAGGCCATGCGAGAGATTACAGGTCCTGTTATCGGTGTTGTTTTGGTATTATTAGCGGTGTTTGTGCCTACTGCTTTTATTCCCGGTATTACAGGTGAGCTTTATAAGCAATTTGCTCTTACCATTGCCGTTGCTACTTTCTTTAGCGGTTTTAATTCGCTTACTCTCACACCTGCTCTGTGTGCTTTGTTTTTAAAGGAGAAGCATGAACCTAAGTTTGTTTTTTACAGATGGTTTAACAAGGTATATGATAAGTGTGTGAATGGGTATGTTGCTGTTATTTCGCGTATGTTGCATCACCCTATTAAGAGTATGATTGCTTTTGCTGTTTTTACTATTGCTGCCTTTTGGGGCTTTGTAAAGACTCCTTCGTCGTTTATCCCCGAGGAGGACCAAGGTTATTTCTTGGTTTCGGTCTCGCTTCCTCCAAATGCTTCGCTTGATAGAACTGAAACTGTTACCGACAGTCTCGCCTCTATTTTAAACCGATATGATGTTGTGCAGAGCTACATGTGTATTAATGGTTTTTCGGTTATAAACAGCGCTCCATCATCGAATAACGCAACCATTTTTGTTATTCTTAAACCTTGGAAAGAGCGTAAGGGTAATGATGAGAGTATTGCTTCTATTATAAGTAATTTCAATAGGGATGCTTCATCTATTGAAGAGGCTTCGGTTTTTGCTCTTAACCCTCCTGCCATAAATGGCATGGGTGCCGTGGGTGGTTTGCAAATGCAAATTGAAGATGTTGGTAATTTAGGTAGCAGTGAATTGCAAAAAGCCATTAATGAAATGGTTGCTCAAAGCAAAATGGTTAAGAGTATTGGTTCTGTTAATACTATATACCAAGGTGCTACTCCTCAATTTGCATTGAACATTAACCGAGATAAGGTTGAGATGCAGGGTATTAATCTGGCTGATGTTTTTAACTCATTGTCGTTATACATGGGTTCGGCATACGTTAATGACTTTACCTCTTTTGGTCGTATTTACCAAGTGCTCTTGAGCGCAAATGCCATAAGCCGAAAACAGATTGATGACGTGCTTAAACTCTCGGTTAGAAACAGCAAGGGTGAGATGGTTCCTTTCTCGACTTTTACTACCGTTGAGGAGAAACTTGGAGAGGACTTGATTGAGAGATATAATATGTATACCTCTGCCTCTATCACAGGTAGCAGTGCAAAGGGATTCAGTTCGTCTGAAGCTATGATGGGTATGGAGGCTCTGTTTGAAAAATTACTCGGCAACTCTTTTGCTTATGAATGGACAGGCGAAGCTTATCAGGAGAACAAAGCAGAGTCTTCGGTTGCTGTAATTTTTATTCTTGCTATTGTTGTGGTTATTCTTGTTTTGGCTGCACAATACGAAAGTTGGACAAGCCCTATTGCTGTTATCATGGTTGTTCCGTTTGCTATTTTAGGTGCGGTATTGGGTACTATTGCTATGGGATTGCCTATTAGTGTTTTCAGCCAAATTGGTATTATTTTGCTTATTGCTCTTTCGGCAAAGAATGCGATTTTGATAGTGGAATTTGCTGCCGATAACAGGCTGAAAGGCGAGGATATTATTACTGCATCGATTGAGGCAGGACGCATGAGATTGCGACCTATTCTTATGACCTCGTTTGCCTTTATTATTGGTATTTTGCCTATGCTATTTGCTACGGGAGCGGGTGCTGCAAGCAGAATTTCATTGGGTAGCGCAGTTGTTTTTGGTATGCTGTTAAGTACTATATTGGGTACTCTGTTTATACCTAATTTTTACCATCTGATGCAGAGCCTCTTTGAGAAGAGTAAAGTAATTAGGAATTAGTTCGTTGCTTCGCAACAATTAGGAATTAGGAATGAATTATTATATAATTCCTAATTCCTAATTCCTAATTATTCAACTACTTTATAGATATCGGGTAGGTTACGTCCGTAATGGTCGTAATCTAATCCGTATCCTACAATAAAGTCGTTATCTATATCGAAACAACGATAATCTATTTTTACATCTACTTTTAGATTTTCGGGTTTTACAAATAGCGATGTTACATATATTGATTCCGGATTTTTCTCATTCAATATGCGTAGCATCTCTTTCATTGTGTAACCTGTATCAATTATATCTTCTACAACTACTACTGTTCTTCCTTCAATACTCTCACGCAAACCAATTACCTGTTTTACCTCTCCTGTTGTTGATGTTCCTTCGTATGATGACATACGTATGAAAGTAATCTCACATGGGAAGTTCATTTCGCGCAATAGGTCAGCTCCAAATACAAACGATCCGTTCAATATCACAAGGAAGAGTGGATTTTTATCTTTTAAATCCTTCTCTATCTCCGCTGCTACCTCTTTTACCCTCTCTCTAATTTGTTCTTTCGATATATATAGAGAAAACTTTTTATCCAATACTTGTACTATTTCCATAGCTATATTTTGTAGTAGTTAATATTCTATTTATTTGGTATTTACTTGATAATTCTCTATTGTTTACTTCACTCTGACACTCTAAGTGCCATATCGTGTACAGAGCCACAACATCCAATAGTTTTTTCACCATGAGTTCCTATCATTGGTGATTTTGTATTCCATGATGCTTTATCTACTACACCGTCAGAAACTAAACGAACCATTGATTTTCCTATTGCAGCAGTATCGGGTACTGTTATTGTAAATACTCCTTGATTACTTGATTCCTCTTCACGAGCTACGGGATATGCCTCTCTTACATCTTCCCATATTCCATCTCTATTCCAATCAAATCCAATCCATACTCCATTTGTCCATACTCCATTTTCAAATGTTATTACAATCTCATCACCACGTTTTGCTTCAATATCTTTTGATGAGGTTAGATTGGTAAATGTAGATGATGTTTTTTCTACAGAGATTTGTTCTGTTCCATCAACAGAGACTGTAAAACTTTTAACTGCTTGAGTAAAGTGCGAATATGTTTGATCTATAGAACAATATCCTGATGGCATTTGGTCTTGCGAAGAATATGGCAAAATAAATTTCAAAAGGAAGAATGCTCCAAGTATATACATTCCCATAGTTACCTTCTTATAATTCTTGCTAAATACATTTATAAGTATATATGCAAGGTGTCCTAATACGATACCTTCTGAAATACTATACGATAGTGGCATAAATAATATACATATAAATGCAGGTATTGCTTCGCTATAATTGTTGAAGTCGACACTTATTACCGATGACATCATCATCAATCCCACCAATACCAATACAGGTGCAATTGCTGCTGCAGGTATAGCAAGAAATAGTGGTGCAAAGAATAGAGCGCACAAGAAACAGATACCTGTTACAACTGATGTTAATCCGCTACGTCCTCCTTCATTAACTCCTGCAGCACTTTCAACATATACAGCAACTGTACTTGTTCCCATTACTGCACCTGCTGTGGTTGATAATGAATCTACCATAAACACCTCTTTTAATCGGGGTATTTTACCATCCTTCATCAATCCTGCACGAGTAGCAACACCTATTACTGTACCTATACAGTCAAATAAATCAACAAAAAGAAGTGTAAATACAACCATAAACATCTTAAAAGAGAAGATGTCGCTCCACTCAAATTTCATAAATATTGGCTCTATTGAGGGAGGTGTACTTAATACCTCTGATATATTGGTTACGCCCATTGGTATTCCTATCAATGTTGTTAATATAATACCAATAAGCAATGCCCCTCTAATCTTTCTTACTAATAATATTGCTGTAATTGCTATTCCTATTAATCCCAATAATGCACTAGTGGCGAATTCATAAGTAGTTTCTGCAGAAATATCACCCATAGCAACCAATGTTGCATCATGATTTACTATAATTCCTGCATTTTGTAATCCAATGAATGCTATGTATAATCCAATACCAGCACTAATTGCACTTTTTAAAGTATTCGGTAGCACTTCAACAATCTTCTCGCGTAAATTAGTTAATGTCAATAATATGAACATTAATCCTTCAAGAAACACTGCCGTTAACGCAAACTGCCACGAACAGCCCATTGCTCCACAAACTGTAATTGCAAAAAAGGCATTCAGTCCCATTCCTGGTGCAAGTGCTAATGGCAATTTTGCATATAGTCCCATAAGAATTGTGGGAATTGCAGCCATCAGAACTGTTGTTGTAAATAACGCTCCCTCATCCATTCCTGTTTGGCTAAGTATTGCCGGGTTGACAGCAAGGATATATGCCATAGTAAGGAATGTTGTTATTCCCGCAGTAATCTCTGTACGAACTGTACTCTCCTTTGGATTGAATCCGAATAATTTTGTTAGCATTGTGTGAATTTTTACAAAGTACAAAAATAAACATAAAAAATTAAGAAGTTGCATTTTATGTGAAATATTTTACGTTTTTATGAACGATTCTGCTTTTTGATTGTTTATACTTTTATTTTGCCTATCCCCTTTCGTGGGTTTTATTTAGCTCATATATAAAAAGTTTATTATATCTTCGCACCTTGAAAAGAGATGAGAAAGAATGAGAGAAAGAGAAGAAGATATTATTAAAATCAGAAATGTTTTTAATTCCACTCTAAGACGCAGGGCTTTGGAGAGATCTATTGCTGATGAAAAGTGCAGAACTATTCATTTGCAAGGTCTTTGTGGCTCATCTGCGGCTATTGCTCTTTCTTCTCTTAAAGAGTTGGGACAAGATGTTATTGTGGTTGCCAACGATACCGAAGAGGCAGGTTACGTCTATAATGATATTTGCCAAATGTGTGGTGGTGAGAAAGATATCCTCTTCTTTCCTTCGGGCTACAAACGTGCAATTAAATACGGACAAACTGACTCTGCAAATGCTATTCTACGCACCGAAGCATTAGGTAGATTAAGCCGAGAAACAAAAGGTGCTTTTATTGTTACTTCTCCTGAAGCCTTAGCCGAAAAGGTTGTTTCGGACACTAAACTTAAAAAGGATACTCTACACTGCAAAGTTGGCGACTTGTTTGATATGACAGAGTTTGCCGACTCGCTTTTCAATCTTGGTTTTGAGCGTTGCGACTATGTGTATGAACCCGGACAATACTCGGTGCGTGGTAGTATTATTGATGTGTTTTCATACGCTGGTAGTTACCCTTTCCGTATTGACTTCTTCGATGACGAAATTGATTCTATAAGGAGTTTTGATATTGAAACGCAACTATCTAAAGAGAGGGTTGAGGAGATTGATATTATCCCCGATATGGCAGGTGGTGAGAAGTTTGGAATCTCCATTCTCGACTTTATAAAAAAAGAGACCTTGTTTGCTTTTGCCGACCTCGCTTGGGCTTGCGAACGCATAAAGAGTATTGCTTCGGAGAGCATTGCAACCCAACTTGTGTTAAGCGAAGAGGGCGATATGGATGCTATGCAAAAGGTTGTTGATGCTGATGAATTTTCTCGTGATATTCTAAACTTTAAACGTATTGACTACGGTAGCAAATGCTACTCAAAGAATTTTACTGCCATTAAATATGAGACTGCTCCTCAACCTATATATCATAAGGATTTTGATAAGGCTGCGGAGTCGTTTACCGATTTTATAAAAGAGGGGTACAAAATTTACATTCTCAGCGACAGCCACAAACAGATTGACCGTTTGGCAGAGATTTTTGCCGAGCGAAACAATTTTATAACTTTTACTGCGGTAAACAAAACCATTCACGAAGGTTTTATCGACAGAGAAAACAAACTCTGCTTCTTTACAGACCATCAGATTTTTGACCGTTTTCATAAGTTCAGTCTTAAGAGCGACCATGTGCGTAGCGGTAAACTTGCGCTATCGCTTAAAGAGCTTAAACAGATTGAACTTGGCGACTATATTGTTCATATCGATTACGGTATTGGTCGTTTTGGAGGACTTGTGAGAGGCAACATAAACGGCTACATGCAGGAGATGGTTAAACTTGTTTACCAAAACAACGATATGATTTTTGTGAGTATTCATGCTCTGCATAAACTATCGAAATACAAAGGTAAAGAGGGTGATGCTCCACGCATTTATCGTCTCAATGGTAATGCTTGGAATAAACTGAAAGAGAAGACAAAGAGCAAAATGAAAGAGATTGCTCGAGATCTTATTCTTCTATACGCAAAACGTGCCACACAGGAGGGATTTGCTTTCTCTTCGGATACCTTTATGCAAAACGAGTTGGAAGCAAGTTTTATGTACGAGGATACTCCCGACCAACTTAAAACCACAAACGAAGTGAAAGCCGATATGGAGAGAGCAAGACCTATGGATAGGCTTATTTGCGGAGACGTTGGCTTTGGCAAAACAGAAATTGCTGTGCGTGCAGCATTCAAGGCTGCTTGCGACAATATGCAGACTGCGGTTCTTGTTCCTACTACCGTACTTGCGTATCAACACTATAATACTTTTAAGAATCGTCTTAAAGATTTTCCCGTTAAGGTTGACTATTTGAGCAGAGCAAGAAGTGCTAAAGAGACAAAACGTATTTTAGAGGAGCTTAAAAACGGAGAAATTGATATTCTGATTGGTACTCATAAGATTATAGGCAAGGAGGTTAAATTTAAATCGTTGGGGTTGCTCGTTATTGATGAGGAACAAAAATTTGGCGTAGCTGTTAAAGATAAACTAAAACAGATTAAGAGCAACGTAGATACTCTTACTATGTCGGCTACTCCTATTCCAAGGACTTTGCAATTCTCTCTCATGGGTGCGCGCGACCTTTCGGCAATTACCACCCCTCCTCCAAACAGACATCCAATACAAACCGAGGTACATCCATTTAACGAAGATATCATCAAGGAGGCTATTGAATTTGAACTAAGCAGAAATGGTCAGGTGTTTTTTGTGAACAACAGAATATCTGTTCTTTCGGAATTGGAAACCCTTATCCATAAGCTTGTTCCTGACGCAAGGGTTATTATTGGTCATGGACAAATGGAGCCCGAAAAACTTGAACGCATAATTCTTGATTATGCTAATCACGAATATGATGTTTTGCTTTCGACAACCATTATTGAAGCTGGTGTTGATATGCCAAACACTAATACCATTATTATTAACGAGGCTCAAAACTTTGGTTTGAGCGATTTGCATCAACTTCGTGGTAGAGTTGGGCGAAGCAATAAAAAAGCATTCTGTTATTTGCTTACACCTCCCTACTCTACTCTTAAGAGTGATGCTCGCAGAAGATTGCAAGCTATTGAGAATTTCTCTGAACTTGGTAGTGGTATTCATATTGCCATGCAAGACTTGGACATTAGAGGTGCAGGAAACTTGCTTGGTTCGGAACAAAGTGGTTTTATTACCGATTTAGGATACGAAACTTATCAAAAGATTTTAAAAGAGGCTGTAAGCGAATTAAAATCAGAGGAGTTTGCAGAGTTATACGAAGAGGAGAATAATGGCGACAATTTTGTAAGCGATTGCGTTATTGAAACCGATATGGAGTTACTCTTCCCTGCTACATACATAGAGAGCGAAAGCGAAAGAATTTTGCTATACCAAGAGCTGGACAATATGGAACGTGAAGAGGATATTACCCAATTTAAGGCTAAACTGGAAGACCGTTTTGGACGTATACCCAAACAAGGCGTAGACCTTATTCGCATTGTTACTCTGCGTCGTTTGGCTAAACTCTTGGGCATGGAGAAAGTTACGCTTAAACAGGGCAAAATGAATTTATACTTCATCTCTGATGAGAAAAGCAATTACTTCCAATCGGACATTTTCGGCAAGATTATAGACTATGTTCAAAGAGAACCTAAACGTAGTGCATTAAGAGAGAACAGAGGTAAACGTATTCTTACCATAAGCTACATTGACAATGTTTCAATGGCTATCGAAATTTTAGAGAGAATTTTGGAAGATTAATAGTTAATTAACAAATCGCTTAATCGTAAAATTCCTAATTCCTAATTAAAAAGACAATCCTTTATCTGTGATTTTCACAGAGTTGAGCTTCTCTAATTTACCTATTACTTCATCGGCAAATTCGAGAGATATATGAAATGATATTGAGCAACGATTATCGAAAGTTCTTTCTCCGACTCTTATGCAATCCTCTTTCTCTTTCATAAGTCGCATTACACCTTCCATATCGATGTAATCGAACTCTACATATAATTGGCGTTCAATGGTGCGCTCAACTATGGTATTATTGCGAATTGCATCTAAAGCAGCCTCTTTATAAGCTACGATAAGGCCTCCTGTTCCAAGTTTTATTCCTCCAAAATAACGAATAACAACAATCAGAACATTGGTTATCTCGTTTGAGAGCATCTGTCCAACAATTGGTTTTCCTGCTGTTCCTGATGGCTCGCCATTATCGCTGCTACGAGTAAACTCCCCCGTTGCTCCAACTCGGTATCCCCAACAGACATGACGAGCATCGTGATACTTATTACGATACTCCTCCACTAATGCCATTGCCTCCTCTACCGTAAATACAGGTATGGCAAAGGAGATGAATTTGCTCATCTTCTCTTTGTACAACCCTTCTGAGATTGTGGCAACTGTCTTGTATGAGGTTACTTCTGCCATTTATAGTTTTGTATAATTTATCTCTTTACGATCGGTATATTTCAAGTATTTGAATTTGGGCATTCCAAGTGCCATTCCTGCACACATTGTCCCTTTTACACCTAACTCTTTTTCTAATTTTCCCTTTTTCAAACGAGTGGCAGACAATACAAACCCTGTATAGAAATGCGCTACACCTAAACTCTCTGCCATCAACGATGCATTTTGGTATGAAAGGTTTGCATTTTCTGTGCCAAATCTATCTCCTTTGGGAGCAGATATTATAAGCATTGCTGTTGCATCACGCATTACCTTATCGTTTCCATTTTCAAATTCAGCTTTCAAACGGTCGAGCATAGGAACCATAGCATAGACCTTTGGCATAAGACGTTTGGTTATGGGCGCCAACACCGCATTTGCCAACTTCTTGCGAAGATTATAAAAAGTAGTGATTGTAAATGATGTTACTTGACGTATCTTTTCTGCATCGGTTATTAGTGTAAATTCCAAATTCTGCGAATTGGTTGCCGTAGGCGAAAGATATGCTGCTTCAACTATCATTTTTAGCATATCTTCAGGTATTGGAGTCTTACTCATCGCTCTGTTTGAACGACGTGCTTTAATAAGTGTCATCATCGCTTCAGGCGAGGGGTAATCTCCATAACTGAACTTATGCTGTTTTTCTATTGGAAATAGCGAGTGTGATATAATATCTTGTGGACATACCGAAACACAGTGTCCGCAACCGATACAACTATCTTCGTATTGAAGGGTTATTTTACCATCTTCTTTTGAAAATATATTAGCGGGGCAGATGTCTACACATCTGCCACACGCTATACATTTATCTTTATCTATCGCTATTTGCATCATTTATGTTTATTCGCAAGCTTTAAAGCTTAAATCCAATCCTTTTACAGAGTGTGTCAATGCTCCTACCGAGATATAATCCACTCCACACTCAGCATAGCTACGAAGTGTATCGAATGTTATCCCTCCTGATGACTCTGTTTCAAAACGACCATCAATCATCTCCACCGCCTTACGTGTAAGTTCGGGGGTAAAATTATCGAGCATGATACGATCCACTCCTCCACACTCCATTACCTCTTGCAACTCGTCAAGGTTACGAACCTCAATCTCTATTTTAAGATCTTTGCCTTTCTCTTGCAAATATGCTTGTGCACGTTTTATGGCATTGGTTATACCTCCGGCAAAATCAACGTGATTATCTTTTAATAGAATCATATCAAAAAGACCGATGCGGTGATTTACTCCACCGCCGATTTTTACAGCCTCTTTCTCTATTATACGCAAACCGGGTGTTGTTTTACGAGTATCCAACACACGTGTTTTAAGCCCTTCCAATTGACGAGCATAACGACGTGTTACGGTTGCAATACCACTCATTCGTTGCATTACATTCAACATCAAACGCTCTGTTTGTAACAATGATTGTACTTTTCCTCGTACAATAAACGCTACATCACCTACCTTTACCTCGTCTCCATCGTTAAGAAATTGTTCCATTTTAAGGGTTGGATCAAATGCAGCAAAGATACGTTTTGCCATCTCCACTCCTGCCAACACTCCGTCCTCTTTTACGATTAGTTTTTGAGCTCCTTCTGCATCAGAAGGAATACAACATAGTGTTGTGTGGTCTCCATCGCCAATATCCTCGGCAAATGCCAATTTGATTAATTCGTCAATTAAATTTTCCATTGCAATTGGTTTTATAGTGTTTCTATTCTTATTTGCGAAATTCTCTCTTCGTCTTCTAAAACATCTATCAAGACATGCACTCGATATGCAGTTTTATCCGTTTCGAGTTTACATATCATATATATTACGTTATCCTGACTGTTATCGTGCAATATCGAAAAAGATTTTGGTTTGTTTTTTAAAAAAAAGTTTGCCAACTCTTTTGTAGCCTCTTCTTTTGCCAATGGCCTGCGAATGGGTTGTACTACAAGAAATATTCTATCGGACATTGCTTCCGATACTTTTTGTGCATTGCCTTTTGCAAATCCCTCCTCTACAACCATTCGAGCATCATTTGCCATACATGGCAAAACAGATATAAAAACTAATGCCAATATTGTAACTATCTTTTTCATCATATTATTTTATCTATACTTTCGTATATACACTTTTTTATCTACTTTTGCATCTGTTTTCAAGTGCCACCTATTTTTATATATAGGTACTTTACAAAAGTACATAAAAAGTTAATAATATAGAACTTTATCCGATATGAAATTAGTTTTTTTAATGGTTGGCAAGACCAACGAAAAGTATTTTATCAATGCCATATCGGAATACGAAAAACGGATAAAGCGTTTTATTCCTTTTGAAATAATTACAATTCCCGATTCAAAAGGCATTAAAACTGCTGATGTTTTGAAAACAACTGAAGGTGAACTTATTCTTAAACAGACAAAAGAGGAAGATTACGTTATTCTTCTTGACGAAAAAGGGAAAAGCTTTACATCTGTTAAATTTGCGAACTTTATCGAGAAACTTTTGTGCCGTAGCGACAAACGCATTGTTTTTGTTATTGGTGGTGCATATGGTTTTTCAGAAGCTGTTTACAACAGAGCAGATGACAAAATCTCATTATCGGATATGACTTTTTCTCATCAACTCGTAAGAGTAGTTTTTACCGAACAACTTTACAGAGCTTTTACGATTATAAACAACCAACCATATCATCATGAATAGATTAAAGAGGATTTTTATTGCCGTTATCTTGGTTATTGCAGGACAATCGGCTATTGCGGCAGAAGCAGAGGTGGGAGGAATGTTTAACCTTAATGTTAATAAAAAATTTAACGACTATTTCTTTGTTAGTTTTCAAAACCATTTATGGTTAGATCATAACTTTACCAAAATGGAGAGATATATGATAGGAGTAAACTTAAAAACTACTCTTGTAAAAAAACATCTTTTCTTTGACGCCTATTACTACTATCGTTATAGAAACATTACAGATAGTGAAAATACTCACCGTTACCAATTTGGATTAAGTGGCGGATATGCTCTTCCAAAAGTTAAATTCAGCGCTGTTTCAAAGATGGAGTCGAACCACATTTTTTTGGCATCAGAAGAGTATTTCAATAATACATATTACTGGCGTAACAGACTTACCATTATCGGAATATTAAAGAATAATAAAAAAGTTTCTCCGTTTGGCGCTGTTGAGGTATTCAATAAAATGAATTGGAGAAAAGAGTTTAACAAAGAACACGGATACATAAATAAAAAAGGCGTTGAACTTATATGGTTAGATTTGGGTGTTGATTATAAAATCAATGACACTTTTTCTTTGACTTTTACCGTAAAAGAACAGTTGAACTTATTTATTCAAAGGTATTCTACAATGCTCGGTGTGGCTTGTTCTGTAAATTTATAGAAAAAGATTGCAACAAATTGAATCAGAGATAACAATACCCTTTCGAGTAAGTACTAATCTCCCTTGTTGCTCTTTCAGATATCCTTCAGCTATATAACTTGCAGCTTCTCGTAAGAGATGTTGCAAGTTTTTTTTACCATATTGTTGTTCGATGTAAGCCAAGTCGACTCCTGCAGATGTACGCATACGAGTAAATATGGTTTCGTTATAGCTCTCACGAGGTGAGAGTTCTTCTATTTCAAAGGCTGGTATTCCCTCACATACATTATTTATATATATAGCAGTGTTTGATATATTGGCTCTACGAACTTTACCATCGAAACTGTGAGCTGAAGCACCAAGACCTAAATATGGCGTTCCGTTCCAATATCCCGAATTGTGTTGAGAATGATACCCCGGTAATGCAAAATTTGAAATTTCGTAGTGTTCATAACCAGATTGGGTAAGTTTATCCACCAAAATATTATACATTGCAATAGATGTTTCATCGCTACATGCCTCTATCTCTCCTCGTTTAAGTTTTTGAGTCAAAACAGAACCTGACTCATAACTTAAATCATATGCCGATATATGTTCAGGACGCAACTCTATTGCTTGGTTAATACTACTCTCCCACTCCTCGATGGTTTGAGTTGGCAACGAAAACATCAAATCTATGCTCAAATTTTCGATTCCTGCTTTTCGCAACAATCTATATGCCTCTATTGCCTTATTAGAGTCATGACGGCGACCAATTAATTGTAACAGACGATTATCAAAACTTTGAACACCCATACTTACCCTGTTTATAGGCAAATCTCTTATTGCCGCGACATACTCCTCGGTTATATCATCAGGATTCACCTCAATTGTTATCTCTTTTACTTGAGGAATATTTATCTTGTTGCCTAATACCGAAAATAATTTTTGAAGTTGTATGGGAGTAAGCAGAGATGGTGTTCCTCCACCTATATATATAGTATGTAATTCTTCTATTGCAATCTCACTCTTTCTTGCTTCGAGTTCAGCCTCTAATGCCAATATATATTTATCCAAAACAGAGCGATTGGTTCCCGAATGAAAATCGCAATAAAAGCATCGCTTTGCACAAAAAGGAATATGTATATATAGCATTGTAGTTGTTAGTTGTTAGTTGAGAAACATTTGTTTCTCGAACCCACTTTCGCTCAACAAGGAACAAACAAGTTTATCATTGTATTCGCTTACTCGTGGCTTTGTTAGTTGAGAGATTTTCTGTCCACAAAAATTTGCTAAATTTATAACAAATTCTAATAACTATTATGTTTTTTGGCAATAATTGTTGCAATATTAACAATATGTTTTTAAACATATATATTGATTAGCTTTTTTATTTTTTATTTTCTAAATTTCGGTCGGTTTGGCGAAGAGATGCAAACCATAAACAAATATTGTCTTACAATAAATTTTAAGAAAATGAAAGTATATCAGTCCAACGAAATCAAAAACATTGCTTTGATTGGTAGTAAAGGCTCGGGTAAAACTACACTTGCAGAGAGTATGCTCTTTGAGTGTGGTGTAATTAAACGTAGAGGTACAGTTGATGGCCAAAACACAGTTTCAGACTATTTCCCCGTAGAGCACGAGTATGGATACTCAGTATTCCCTACTGTATTTTACGCTGAATTTAACGGCAAGAAATTAAATGTAATTGATTGCCCAGGTTCGGACGACTTCGTTGGAGGCGCAATAAACGCTCTTACTGTTACTGATACCGGTGTTATTGTAATCGATTCTCAATATGGTGTTGAGGTTGGTACTCAAAACATTTTCAGATATGCGAGCAAATTAAAAAAACCCATCCTTTTTGCAATGAACCAATTGGATGGAGAGAAAGCAGATTTTGACAATAGCATCGAACAACTAAAAGAGGCTTTTGGAAATAAAGTTACAATCGTTCAATATCCCATTAATGCAGGTCCTTCGTTCAACGCTATGATTGACGTGCTTTTAATGAAGATGTATAAATGGAAACCAGAAGGTGGCGTTCCTGAAATTTCTGACATCCCAGCTGAAGAGATGGAGCGCGCAAGCGAACTTCACCAACAATTGGTTGAGGCTGCTGCTGAAAACGACGAAACTCTTATGGATAAATTCTTTGAGCAAGGTAGCTTGACAGAGGATGAGATGAGAGCAGGTATTAGAAAAGGTCTTGTAACTCGTGATATATTCCCTGTTTTCTGCGTAAGCGCACTTAAAGACATGGGAGTTAGACGTATGATGGAATTCTTGGGTAACGTTGTTCCTTTTGTTACAGATATGCCCGCTCCTATCAATGATGAAGGCGAAGAGGTAGCAATAGATGCAAACGCTCCTGCAAGTGTATACTGTTTCAAAACTACTGTTGAGCCACACATTGGCGAGGTTACATACTTCAAAGTAATGCAAGGTACACTTTCTGAAGGAGACGACTTAACAAATGCAAACAGAGGATCAAAAGAGCGTTTGGCTCAATTGTTCTGTGCATGCGGACAAATCAGAACAAAAGTTGACAAACTTGTTGCAGGAGATATTGGTGCTACTGTAAAACTAAAAGATGTTAGAACAGGTAACACTCTTAATGCTAAAGGTGCAGAAAATACTTTCGCAAAATTGGTTAAATATCCGGAACCTAAATTCCAACGCGCTATTAAACCTGTAGTTGAAGCTGATGCTGAAAAATTGAGCGAGATTTTGACTCGTATGCACGAAGAGGATCCCACTTGGTTGGTAGAGCAATCTAAAGAGTTGAAACAAACTATTGTTTCGGGACAAGGAGAGTTCCACTTGAGAACTTTGAAATGGAGAATCGAGAACAACGATAAAGTTAATATCGAATTCAACGAACCAAAAATTCCTTACAGAGAAACTATCACAAAAGCCGCACGCGCAGATTATCGTCACAAAAAACAATCAGGCGGTGCCGGTCAATTCGGAGAGGTTCACCTAATTATTGAACCATACTACGATGGAATGCCGGCTCCCGAAACATATAAATTCAATGGACAAGAGTATAAGATGAACATCAGAGATACTCAAACCATTGAACTTGAATGGGGTGGAAAACTTGTTGTAAACAACTGTATTGTCGGTGGTGCTATTGATGCTCGTTTCATTCCTGCAATCGTTAAAGGTTTGATGGATAGAATGGAGCAAGGTCCTTTGACTGGTTCTTATGCTCGCGACGTTAGAGTTTGCATATACGATGGTAAAATGCACCCGGTTGATTCAAATGAGATTTCGTTCCGTCTTGCAGGACGTAACGCATTTAGCGAAGCGTTTAAAAATGCAGGTCCAAAAATTCTTGAACCTGTTTACGACGTTGAAGTTCTTGTTCCATCAGACAAAATGGGTGATGTTATGAGCGACCTTCAAGGACGTAGAGCAATCATCATGGGTATGAACAGCGAAAGCGGTTTCGAGAAAATCACTGCTAAAGTACCTCTTAAAGAGATGTCAACATACTCTACTTCATTGAGTTCTATTACCGGTGGACGTTCTTCATTCACAATGAAGTTTGCTTCATACGAACTTGTTCCTGGTGATGTTCAAGAGAAACTTCTTAAAGCTTACGAAGAGAGCCAAACTGAGGAATAATTTTCAGTTGTTAGCTATCAGCTGTTAGACAACTAAAAACTTTCTATATAAATAGCCACGTACATTAAAGTATGTGGCTATTACTATTTATAATATTTTTTGTTTAATTAAATTAACAATGATTTTGAATATCCAAAACATATTAATAATTTTGCAGTGATGAAATAGAACATCAAGACATTGATATATTTATAGCGTTTTTGCTATTGTACTTAGTTCAGAAAACTGCCAATTTTCATAACACTACAAGGACAATAAGCACAATAACGCCTACGCGTATGCGTGGGTTGTGTTGTATTGTAGTGTGGGTATGGCAGTACCTCTGAATAGTACAGACGACCCACGCTTTCTTTATTTAGTTATGCGTGAGGTTATAAAAGGAATTAAAATAACTTTATGTATAACTAAATTTTATTTTATGAAACTAAATTACATTAAAACACTATTTGTAGCAATACTGGTAATATTTACCACAACAGCAAATGCTTTTGTGAAATATGATAATGGTGCAACAGTTTCCTATTACATTATTTCAACATCAGACTTAACTGTTCGCATATCAGACTTTGATACTTCTTATGAAGGGGAGTATATTATCCCATCATATGTAAGCTATGATGGCAAATCATATAGTGTTACCTCTATTGGAAAATATGCTTTCAAGGGGTGTAAAGGATTAACCTCAGTAACAATCCCAAATAGCGTTACTTCTATTGGAAGTGCTGCTTTCGAGAATTGTACAAACTTAACCTCAGTTACTATAAGCAACGGTTCTATTGGATATGAAGCTTTCTATAATTGTTATGGGTTAACCTCGCTTACTATTAAAGAGGGTGTTACTTCTATTGGAAGTGGTGCTTTCTTTCTTTGTAAAAGCCTAACCTCGGTAACTATACCAAATAGCGTTACTTCTATTGGAAATCATGCTTTCTATAGTTGTGAAGGGTTAACTGAAGTGTATATAGGTAATAGTGTTACTTCTATTGGAAATTCGGCTTTCGAGAAGTGTAAAGGATTAACCGAAGTAACTATTCCAAATAGCGTTACTTCTATTGGAGATCATGCTTTCGAGAGTTGTACAAACTTAACCTCAGTAACAATCCCAAATAGCGTTACTTCTATTGGAAATCATGCTTTCGATGGGTGTAGCGGATTAACCTCAGTTACAATCCCAAATAGCGTTACTTCTATTGGAGATTATGCTTTCGATGGGTGTAGCGGATTAACCTCAGTTACTATAAGCAACGGTTCTATTGGAAATTATGCTTTCGAGAAGTGTTCTGGGTTAACCTCGCTTACTATTAAAGAGGGTGTTACTTCTATTGGAGATCATGCTTTCGAGAGTTGTAAAAGCCTAACCTCGGTAACTATACCAAATAGTGTTACCTCTATTGGATATGAAGCTTTCTATAATTGTTCTGGATTAACCTCAGTTACTATTAAAGAGGGTGTTACTTCTATTGGAAATTCGGCTTTCTATAATTGTTCTGGGTTAACTTCGGTTACTATCCCTAATAGTGTTACCTCTATTGGATATAAAACTTTCTATAAATGTTATGGATTAACTTCAATTACTATCCCTAATAGTGTTACTTCTATTGGAAATTCGGCTTTCTATGGGTGTAGCGGATTAACCTCAGTTACTATTCCAAATAGCGTTACTTCTATTGAAGAAGGAGCTTTCGAGGAGTGTAAAGGATTAACCGAAGTAACTATAAGCAACGGTTCTATTGGAAGTTATGCTTTCTATAATTGTTCTGGGTTAACCTCGCTTACTATTAAAGAGGGTGTTACTTCTATTGGAGATCATGCTTTCGATGGGTGTAAAGGATTAACCGAAGTAACTATACCAAATAGTGTTACCTCTATTGGAAATTATGCTTTCGAGGAGTGTAAAGGATTAACCTCAGTTACTATAAGCAACGGTTCTATTGGAAAGTGTGCTTTCTATAATTGTTCTGGGTTAACCTCGCTTACTATTAAAGAGGGTGTTACTTCTATTGGAAGTGCTGCTTTCAATGGATGTACAAACTTAACTTCAGTAACTATTAAAGAAGGTGTTACGTCTATTGGAAGTACTGCTTTCAGCGGGTGTAAGGGGTTAACCTCTGTTACTATTCCAAATAGCGTTACTTCTATTGGAAATTCGGCTTTCTATGGGTGTAGCGGATTAACCTCAGTTACTATTCCAAATAGCGTTACTTCTATTGAAGAAGGAGCTTTCTATAAGTGTGCAAACTTAACTTCAGTAACTATACCAAATAGTGTTACCTCTATTGGAAATAATGCTTTCAGGGAGTGTAAAGGATTAACAAGTGTAATATCGTTAATACCTGCAGAAGACCTATTTACAATAAGTACGAATGTATTTATTTATGTAGATAAAACAAAATGCACTCTATATGTACCTGAAGGAGCAAAATCAACATACGAAACAACTTCAGGGTGGAATCAATTTACCAATATCATAGAGTCAGACTTCTCAAGCATTGAGGATAACAATATCTCAACTTCTGAGATAAAAGTTATTGCTGGTAATGGCATTGATATTTGTAATTACTATGGCAAGTTGCAGGTTATTAACCTTGCAGGGCAAGTTCTTAAAGAGACCTATGTTAATGGCTCGGCTCAAATTACATTACCCAAAGGTGTATATATTATAGTAACTGATAACAGTTCTCAAAAGGTAGTTCTTTAGGATAAGTTGTTAGTTTTTAGTTGTACGGTGCTACGCACCTTGGTTGTTAGATTTAATTATAAATTAGGAATGAGGAATTATGCGAGTAAGCGAGAGCAGAACCAAACTTATTTGAAGTTATGTAGAGCGTGAGCATAATCAAGAAACGAATGTTTTTTAATTAGAAATATGTTTTTAATCCCTCATTTTTGTATGCTGTAACGTTTATATACAATATCCCGTCATAGAAACGGAGTTGCACACTGAGTGCAACTCCGTTTTTCTATTAGACTAAATGGAACAAACGCACACTCATTAACCAACAACTTTCTTTATTATTGGTGTCCGGTAAAAAAATTACAACAAATATATTTGATTTACAATTAATACATTAAAAATGTTCTTATAAAGTAGGGGTTGTACTATTATTAGAAATCTATATGATAGACACATTAGCCAGAAACTTATAAATTTTTATAAACTTTTTGACCGCAAAAAGTTACAAAAACTCTCGCACCTGATATAAAACAGTCATTCAAATTTTTGTTCGGGAGTTCTTTGAACATCCCTCAGTCAATTTTCATTTGCCGTTACAGCTATCCCCTCGTTTGCAGGGTGTTGCGGGACTCGCTAATGCTCAAATATGCCACCTTCGTGCAGAGCACTGCACTCACCATTTTAATGCACTGATTGACATTTAGTCAATCATATTTGTTTCACAAATGCCTTATTAATCCTGCAAACTTCAGGGCTTTCACTCTGTTTTATAATGGTGCAATTAATTTTTTAATATTACTCTGACTCAAATACGTCTTTATTTCTCTTTGTGATTTTTACCGGACAACAATATTTCTTTATAAATAGCCACGTACGTTAATGTTAATGTATGTGGCTATTTGTTTTTTAGTTAATATCAGTTAATTTTGAGTGTTTTTTAATAAATTCATTTGGTATTTAAGATTTAATTGTTAAATTTGCATCAGGTTGTTAAAAATAAATGATTGCATTTATTAAACAATTTCTTGAATTTTTTGTTTAAGTTATATCTTATAAACAGTTTAACCAATAGAAAAACATGAGAAAGTCTACTATATGGGTATTGGTTGCCATAATGGCTCTTACGTTTGCAGGTTTGTTATACTTGCAAATAAGCTATTTGAATAACATTATTCAAATACGAAAAGAGCAATTCTCTCTTGCAGTTAAAAGAAGTTTATACGATGTTTCGGAAGCTTTAGAGAGAGACGAATCGATAAGATATCTACAAGAGGGGCTCAACGAAAGCCAAAAGAGATTAATATCTTATGAGTTCAATAACGTCTCAAATAGTGAATCTTTATCGGGAAACAAACAAATAAATAAAGATAATGCAAATTTAAAGCTCTCTCACACTTCAGATATTTTTAACAACAAAAAGAATAATATCCAAAATAGTGTTACCAAAACATATATGGGTATGCAAGAGTTGTTGAAAAAACAATACTTGTACCAAAAAGGTCTGCTAAATGATGTTGTTCTTAAAATATTAAATACCGCCAGCTTGCAACCTATATTGGAAAGGGTTGATACTCGTCAATTGGAAAGCTATTTGAGAGCAGAGCTATTGAATAACGATATAAATACTGTTTTTAAATTTGCCATTGCCGACGGACACGGAAAACTTCTATATAAGAGTCAAGGTTACGCACCTACAAGTAAGAACAATATTTTCACTCAGATAATTTTTCCAAATGATGCTCCGGATAGGATTCATTACATAAAAATATACTTTCCTTCTCAAACCAAGTATATTATGCAATCGGTGGAGTTTATGACAACATCGTTCATATTTACTTTAGCTATGCTACTCACATTTATTTTTACCATTGTGATTGCATTGAGACAAAAGAAATTGAGCGATATGAAGACAGACTTCATCAACAATATGACTCATGAATTTAAGACACCTATATCTACTATTTCATTAGCAGCACAGATGTTAAATGACCAATCGATAGGGAAAAACCCTAAAATGATTGAGCATGTTTCAAAAGTTATAATTGATGAGTCGAGCCGTTTAAGATTCCAAGTTGACAAAGTATTACAAATGTCGCTATTGGAGAGACACAAGGTTATGATGAGATTAACCATGGTTGACGCAAATGCGGTTATTGATAAAGCTATAAATACCTTCAGACTTAAAGTTGAGAAACTTGGTGGAGAGATGGATGCCCACCTATGTAGCGAAGATACTTTGGTTGAGGTTGACGAGATGCACTTTACAAATGTTATTTTCAACCTGTTTGACAATGCTCTTAAATATGCCTACGAAGGCAGACCTCTAAAACTTCATGTAGAGACAAGGGTTAAGAGTGGCAAACTTGAAATTGAAATCGAAGATAATGGTATTGGCATAAAAAAAGAGGATTTAAAGAAGATTTTTGAAAAATTTTATAGAGTCTCTACCGGAAACGTTCATAACGTTAAAGGATTTGGATTGGGTCTTGCATACGTGCAAAAAATCATAGAAGACCTTAAGGGCTCTATTCATGCAGAAAGCGAACTTAATATTGGAACTAAATTTATAATTGTTTTACCTTTAATAAAAACAGACTAATTATGGACGAAAAAATGAGAATCTTACTATGCGAAGATGATGAGAATCTTGGTATGTTGTTAAGAGAGTACTTACAAGCAAAGGGTTACACTACTGATTTATGCCCCGATGGCGAGTGCGGATACAAAGCTTTTATTAAAGATAGCTACGACCTATGTATTTTAGACGTTATGATGCCTAAAAAAGATGGTTTTACTCTTGCTCAAGAAATTCGTAATGCAAACAGCGAAGTACCTATTATATTCTTAACTGCTAAAGCTCTTAAAGAGGATATTCTTGAAGGATTTAAAATTGGCGCCGATGACTATATTACAAAACCATTCAGCATGGAGGAGTTGGTATTAAGAATTGAAGCTATTTTGCGTCGCGTAAAAGGCAAAAAACTTAAAGAGGCTACAACATACAAATTAGGAGAATTTGTATTTGATACACAAAAACAGACTCTTACTATTGGCGGAAATATTACTAAACTTACCACTAAAGAGTCTGAATTGTTATCTCTATTGTGTACTCATATGAACGACATATTAGAGCGTAACTTTGCCTTGAAAACTATCTGGATTGACGATAACTATTTCAATGCTCGCAGTATGGACGTTTATATTACCAAACTTCGTAAACTATTGAAAGAAGATCCTCAAATCGAGATTATCAACATCCACGGTAAAGGTTACAAACTTATTGCTCCAGCAGTAGAGAAATAAGAAATTGCTAATTTTTACATATAAAATAACTCCGTCATACTGTTGTACGACGGAGTTATTGTTTTTTATACAAACATGATTCTATTTAAATCTCTTTTCCAACTCGTCATTGGTAAAGCATGTTAAAGTTGGTTTTCCATCGGGTGTATAGTTTGCCTCAGGTAATTTAAACAACTCTTGAGTGATATAATCCATTTCGTCAGGAGTCAATACCTGCCCGTATGGTATGGCTGCACTTTTGGCAAGTGTTTGAGCCATTTTCTTTTTGAAAAGTGTTGTATCGGTTGTACCCGTCTCGGTTGCTATATCAATAAATTTATGTAACAGTTCTTGATAATTCAACCCTTCGCTACCTTCAGGCACTCCTGTTACAGAAAATGAACCTCCTCCTAAATTAGAGATTTCAAAACCTACCGAAGATAATTCGCTCTCTATTGCTGATAAAATCTCTGTTTGAGCAGGTGATAGTTGTATTATTTCAGGAAAGAGTATTTTTTGCACAGGTTGCGTATTCTTTTCGATATTTGCTATATATTTTTCGTAAAGGATACGTGTGTGCGCACGATGTTGGTCAACCAATACCATTCCCGATTTTATTGATGTTACTATGTATCGTCCCTTTATCTGCATATATGCTGCTACGGATGTTTCTGTTGGTATCAATGATTGTTCGTGACTCTCTTCCACTCTATCGTTTTGTTGAGAGAAAAATAGTTCACTATCGGCACTTGTGTCAAATTCTGTTTTTGGAGATTGAGCTGTTCCAAAATTATCATATAGTTTTTGCCAATCTGTTGAAGCCTTGCTTACTGCCCCATTATTATACTTAAAAGGATTATATCCCGGAGTATAACTTACTTGTGGTTGACGCACCTCCATATTAGGTTTAAAGATTGGTATTTCGGGAGCATCTTCTGTATCAAAATCAATTGAAGGTACTGCACTGAATTTACCCAAAGCCTCTTTTACGGCAGACAACAATATTGGCCATATGTGCTGCTCATTTTCAAATTTTATCTCTGTTTTTGTAGGGTGTATATTTACATCAATTGTTGATGGCTCCACTTCAAATTTGATTACATAGTTTGGCATCTCCCCCACAGGAATTATATCCTCATAGGCATTTATGACTGCCTTATGAAAGTATGGATGTCGCATGTAACGTCCATTTACAAAAAAGAACTGTTGAGCTCCTCTTTTACGAGCATTTTCAGGCTTGCCTACAAATCCTGTTATTGTTACCAATGATGTTTTTACATTTATCGCCAACATTTGAGTGTTCATTGTTTTACCGAACAACGATACTACTCTTTGCAACAAGCTCGCAGAGTGTAATTTATAAACCTCTGTTCCGTTATGACACAATGTAAATGTTATCTGTGGGTTTGCCAATGCAATACGTTCAAACTCTGTGAGTATATTACTGAACTCAACTTGATTTGACTTTAAGAATTTACGACGTGCAGGGACATTATAAAATATGTCTTTTACACTAAAGTTGGCACCAACAGGTGTTGATATTGGCTCTTGCGACTCAACTTTTGAACCTGCTATTGTAAGCAATGTTCCAACTTCATCTTCAGCACGACGTGTACGTAACTCAACATGAGCTATGGCCGCTATCGATGCCAATGCTTCGCCTCTGAAACCCATTGTATTTAGAGCAAACAGGTCGGTTGAGTTTCTTATTTTAGAGGTAGCATGACGTTCAAAAGATAGACGAGCATCAGTCATAGACATTCCTTTTCCGTTATCTATTACCTGAACCAATGTTCTACCTGCATCTTTTATTATTATGGTTATTTCGGTTGCTCCTGCATCGATTGAGTTCTCAACCAACTCTTTCACTACAGAAGATGGGCGTTGTATCACCTCTCCTGCCGCTATCTGATTTGCTACCGAATCGGGGAGTAATTGTATTATATCCATCTCTCTTCTCCTTATCGTTTATCTTGGTTGAGACTCTACTTCATTTGAAAATTTTCTACGTTTTTTGGGCAACTCCTCTACCGACGACTCTTCTATCTTTCGGAATATATCATTCTTATCGGTTGGTCGTATTGCCTCATACCATCTGAATGGAGGAAGATATAGGTCTTTCGATTTTATCTTTGAAATTGGAGTCATTGTGCCATCGACTTGTGGCCACATTATAAGTTTATCCATTTCGTTTGAGATACTATCCATCTCCATTTTCAAGAACCCTGAAGTTGCACTATTCAACCCTGTAAATGTTGAATCCTCCTCCTGTGGATAGAATATGGTTTGTACGTTACCCGATACATAAACCTCTCTCAGCTTACCTCCTCTAAAACGATTTACCATATCTTTACCTGTTATCTGATTAAAGAAGGCCGTATCCTTTTGTTGTGTTGCAAATGCAAAGGATGGTATGTGTACTCTATCTATTGTTGAATCGTTTAGATATATTTTTATGGTATCACCAAATATTTGATAGCTGGTGTTCCAGATTATTGGGTCGCGATACATATTTATTACCGAATCTGCTGAATTAAAAACCATAGAGTCACAAACTCCTTGTATATCCTGACGATAAAAACGAGTATTGAAATATGCCTTCATCAATCGAGTTGAATCGGGTAACATAACTGTTCGTAGCGTATCGGCGTGTAAATATAGTGTGTCTTTTTGAGAACAATCCATCATTAAAGCCGAATCTGTAACCATTGCACTATCGTTCTTTTCATAGTAGTATGCAAAGTGCCCCTTCATTATAACTTTTTGCAACGTATCTTCCATAAAAACAGAGCCATAGACATTTCCATAGCCATTATCGCTATCATAAAATATGGTATCACCTATTAAGCGATATGTATTATGAGCAACTTCTGAACGATTGTACAATGCAGCTCTGTTATTGTTTGTATTATACCATCCGTTACTTGATATGATTTTCCCTGAATCTGAAAGAATCTCAGTAGGACTCTCAATCTTTGCTATATGAGTTGAAGTGTTGTATTTTAGAGTATCAGAAAAGAGCTTTGCCTTTTCATTTGTAAGCACTACTTCATAATAGAAAATTGCATCTTTTGTATCGGGACAATACTCTCCGTAAACCGACTCCAACGTGTTTTGAGAATCTACTATTTGTCCTCCTGTAAAGTAATAACCTACATTAGGTCCCATCTCGTAATTAAGGCTGTCGGTAGAGAGTGTTACGTCTCTGTTTTGCAATATTACATTGTAACGTAATTGTGCCTCCTCTTCTATTCCATTGTAGTGCATAACATCACTAAATACAAACAGAGTATCTCCTTGCTCCATTCTTACATTACCAAAGGCATCCATGGAGTTTGTATTTTCATAAAAATAGGCACTATCACAAAACATCAACATGCCACCTTTATGAAACCTAACATTTCCTTTCAGTATTTGGTAATCGGGATTTATTTTTTGGTCAAAAACCAACGAATCGGCATAATCAAGAACTACCTTTTTTGAATCTTCTGCAGCAATTTCTATTTCGGTTTTCTGCATTGATATTGGCGGTTGTATAGGTATAGGAGATTGTTTTGCTCTACCCAATACCGATACAACAAGCATTGTACAAAGCAAAACAACGATTCTAATCCTTCCTTTTATCTCTTTTTTATCTTTTCTCTCCTTTTGCATATTGCATCTACTCGGCTATTAACCATCCGTCGTATTTAAAGTCGCATTTTTGCCAACCCTCTTTTATCTTCACATAGGTTGTTTTTTGCTTCTCTTTTATCCAATTTTCTATGAATTCACCTTTTTTCTGATTTTCAACTATTGCCTTTATCTGTTGATAATCATCAGAGATATTAGCCTTATGCCCTTCAATTCTGTTCTTCAGACGTACCATTACGGCTACTTCGCGACCCATTTTAGGATCCATCATTATAAAGGGTTTAGAGATATCTCCTTCTTTCATTTTTGATACCTCGCGTGCAATCTCTTGAGGCAATTCAGACATCTCAAATCTTGAATTTCCTGTTGCAGGGTTTACCATAAGTCCTTGACTGTTGCGAGTATCTTTATCTTGAGACAAAGCAAATACTGCTTGCTCGAATGTAAACTCTCCTTTTGCAATATCTGCACTTATAGAGTCCAATTTTGCCAAAGAGTTATTTTTCTCTGTTTGAGACAATTTTGGTTTTAATAGGATATGACGAACATTTACCATGTCTCCTTTTTTCTCTATCAACTGCAAAATGTGATATCCGAACTCGGTTTCAACTATTTTTGAAACCTTTTTAGGATCGCTCAACGAGAAAGCTGCTTTTGCAAAAGGTTCTACCCATTGTGCTTTTCCTGCAAATCCTGTTTCACCTCCTTGTCGTGCCGAACCCGGGTCTTCTGAATATAGAATCGCCAATGTAGAGAATTCTGTTTTTCCACTCAAAACTCTCTCGGTGTAATCTCTTAATCGTGCTTTTATATTATCTATCTCCTCTTGGGGTATAAATGGATGCAATTTCAATATTTGAACCTCAACTTTCATAGGAATGAACGGTATACTATCCTTTGGCATATCGTCATAATAGCGACGAACTTCTGTTGGGGTTACCTTTACGTTCTTAACCAATGTTCGTTGCATCTCTTGAACAACACTCTGATCTCTAATCATCTCGGTAAGCAACTCCTTTAGCTCCGGCATCGGTTTTTTGAAATACTCCTCTACTTTCTCTTTTGAACCTATATTTGCAATAAAGTAGTTTATTCTTCCCTCTACCTCTTGAGAAACTTGTGCGTCATCGGCATATATACTGTCAATACTTGCTTGATGCAAAAAGAGTTTCTGTATTGCCATCTGCTCGGGTATAAAGCAATATGGATCGCCCTCTATTTTTTGACGTTCATATTGCATATTTCTATATTGCTCCTCTACTTGAGACTTTAAAATTACTTCATCTCCAACAACCCACACTACTTCGTCTATTACGTTTTTTTGTGCATATAACGCAATAGGGAAAAGCATTGTAAGCAATATAAGTTTTAGCGTTTTTCTCATCTTTTATTTCTCCTCTATAGTTGAAACAACATCGTAGTTTATCTCTACTTTATACTTTTTATTAAGCTTTTTCAACCAATCTTTTTCTAATTGTTGTTGGTAATCCGATGTTACTTGTCCTTTTACATCGGTGTAGTTCTCAGGACCTTTTTTTAATAAACGTCCCTTTGCAAACGAAACAGGATAAGTTTCATCAACATATGGTTTTCCTCCAAATACATTATAATCAACTATTCCGTTGTCTCCTTTAACAAAGAGTCCTTTTTTTACAGAAACTACTCTTTCTCCTCCTGTATTCAATTCTTTGTTAAGAACTTTTGCAGACTCATCATATTTCAAATCTTCCAACATTGAGTTTGCCAATTTTGCAACACTATCATTTTTACATTGTACTACAACGCCTTTGAAATGAGGTTCTGACCATGAGTATTGGCGACGGTTTTTCTTAAAGTATTTTTTTAATCCTTTTTCATCTTTTGAAGCTTTGTCCCATACCTCTCTGTTGCTTATTTCAAATAACAACATTCCATCGCGATACTCATTGTAGAGATTACGGAAATCGGGATATTTCTCCTCCAAACGACTGTTCTCATATGCTATTACTGCATAATCGATGTATTCATCAACACTTCTCATTATCAGAGTCTCAACTTTTGTGTCTTTCTCTGTTTTACTGTTGGCATAATACTCTGCAAAATCGCTTACTTTATAATTGTTCCCTGCAAGAGTAAAGAGAGTTTCATTGTCTGAAGCTATTGTTGCTTGAAAAGTTTCGTCAAGATTGGTTTTTAATGCCAACTCTTTTATCTCAGCCATCTTTTCTCCATTGAAGTTGTAATTGTATTCTACTTTCAATTTTGATATCAATGTCTCTTTTCCATTACCTGATCTGTCGTCACGAGCTATTCTGCGCATGATATCTTTCTTCATCTCATCAAAAGGTTTAATACCTCTTTTCTCTATGACTTTTACAATGTGCCATCCGTATGGAGATTTGAAAGGCTCTGATATTTCACCCTCTTTTAAAGAGAATGCAACATCTTCATACTCTTTTACAATACGTCCTGTTGTTAACCAACGCATTCTTCCGTCTGTATCGCGTGTTCCTGGATCTTCGCTATACTCTCGCACCACATCCTCAAAGGCAACTCCATCTTGCAATTTTTGATATGCTTCGCGTATTTTTGTCTCTTTTGCCTTCTCCTCTGTTGCTGTCATTGATGTTGGCAACATCACCATGATATGAGCTGATAAAACTTCACCTGGATCGTTGCGACGAGATATTACTTTTATCAAGTGGTAACCAAATCGAGATAAAACAGGCTCTGAAACCTCTCCCACCGGAGTTGTATACGCCGCTTGTTCAAAAGGATATACTGTCATGAATCCTTTTATGTATCCCAAATAACCTCCATTACGAGAAACTGATGGATCTTCGGAATATTTTTTAGCCAATTCTGTAAAATCAGCTCCTGCATCAATTTGTTTCTTCAAAGCGACAGCTTTTTCATATGCTTTTGCCTCTGTTCTTTCAGGATTGTTTTCATCTATTGCAAACAAAATATGAGCAGCCTCAACATTTTCTTGTAAACGATTATATGCTTCAAGTGCCAATTTTTCGTCAGCCTCTTGATCTACCAAATATGCTTGTGCAATTTGATTACGATAGCCTTGCAACTCCGAGATAAAGGCTTTTGTGGTATCTATTCCGTTTACCTCAGCCTCCATTACTTTTAGCTTGTAATCCTTGAACATCTCAAGGTATTCATCAAGACTCTTTTCTTCGAGTTGCTGTTGTTTGTTTTTATTGTATATATAATCAAATTCCGATTTTTTTATCTCTTTACCGTTTATGGTCATAATTGTTGGATCACTTTCTTGCGCTATCATATTAGATGCGAATAGTGACAATGCCAATAAGAATATACCCTTTTTCATTATAGTTTTGTTTTATTTGTTTATACTTAAGATTGCAATAGATACAACTTTCAAAGTTATAAAATTTGTTCTACATAAACGAAGAATATCTTTTAATTTTATTGAAAAATAGTATCTTATATACAAAAAAATGAGGAAATACCCATGGTACTTCCTCATTCAATCACTATATTGATTTATTATTGATTTCCTCTGCTATAGTTTGGAGCCTCACTTGTAATTGTTACATCATGAGGGTGACTCTCAGCAACACCTGCATTTGTTATTCTTGTGAATTTAGCTTCGTGCAATTTCTCAATGCTTGGTGCTCCACAATATCCCATTCCTGAACGCAATCCACCAATCATTTGATAAACTACCTCATATAGAGAACCTTTGTATGGTACGCGAGCTGCAATTCCCTCTGGAACCAATTTTTTAGCATCAATCTCTCCTGCTTGGAAATAACGGTCTTTAGAACCTTTCTCCATTGCCTCCAAAGAACCCATTCCGCGATAAGCTTTAAACTTACGTCCGTTATAGATGATTGTATCACCAGGAGACTCTTCCACTCCTGCCAACAAACCTCCTAACATAACAGAATCTGCTCCTGCCGCAAGTGCTTTTACGATATCTCCTGAATAACGGATACCACCGTCAGCAATCAAAGGCACACCTGTTCCTTTCAATGCTTTAGAAACTTCGTACACTGCTGACAATTGAGGAACTCCAATTCCTGCAATTACGCGAGTTGTACAGATTGAACCAGGACCGATACCTACTTTAACACAGTCTGCTCCTGCATCTGCCAAGTATCTTGCTGCCTCTCCTGTTGCAATATTTCCTACAGTTACATCAATTCCTGAGAAACTGTTTTTTACTTTCTTCAATAGTTCAACAACTGATTTTGTATGTCCGTGTGCTGTATCAATAACCAAAGCATCTACTCCTGCATTTACCAACTCTGCTGCACGCTCCATTGCATCGCCTGTCACTCCAATTCCTGCAGCAACTCGAAGACGGCCCAATTTGTCTTTACATGCAAATGGTTTATCTTTTGCTTTAGTGATATCTTTGTATGTTACTAAACCAACCAACTTGCCATTTTTATCCACAACGGGAAGTTTTTCGATTTTGTGCAATTGCAAAATATCTGCAGCTTCGTGCAAATCTGTTGATTGAGAAGTTGTAACCAAATTCTCTGTAGTCATAACCTCATCGATTAAGCGAAGGCTGTTACGCTCAAAACGCAAGTCACGATTTGTTACGATTCCGACTAAATTACGCTCGTCATCTACTACAGGTATACCACCGATGTGATACTCTGCCATCAACGCCAAAGCATCAGCAACTGTTGATCCTCTTTTGATAGTAACAGGATCATATATCATTCCATTCTCGGCACGTTTAACAGCATGTACTTGTTTTGCTTGTGCCTCAATTGACATATTTTTGTGGATTACTCCGATACCTCCCTCGCGTGCGATTGCTATTGCTAAACTTGCCTCTGTAACTGTATCCATAGCAGCTGACACTATGGGTATGTTCAAATCAATGTTTCTTGAAAACTTGGTTTTAAGGCTTACATCCCTTGGTAATACTTCTGAATAAGCGGGAACTAGGAGGACATCGTCAAATGTTAGACCGTCCATTACGACTTTTTCTGCAATAAATGACATAATGAGTATGCTTTAATTTTTATTGCATGCAAAGTTAACAATAATGCGGGAGTTGTAAAAATTTTTTTTGAGTTTTTTTTCAAAAAAATTGGGCAGACTATTTATCCACCCAATTTATTGTTTTCGAGTTATTCTCTAATATTTATGTTTTATGTTCATTTTATTTTAGTTACCCATCTCTGACAGGAATTTTATACGAACCAAACGAATATCATCTTCGTCATAATCTCCGCCCAACTCTTTTAACGCCTCATCCAAATCGTCCTTGTCGGTCTCTTTGAAGTAGCCGAATATATCTTCTACTTCATCATCATCCAACATCTCGCGAATGAAATAGTCAAGATTTATTTTTGTTCCCGACATCACGATTGTCTCCAATTCTGTAAGCAATTCAGAATAGTCGAGATTCTTTTCAGATGCAATATCATCCAATCTTACTTGACGGTCGATTGACTGAATTATAGATATTTTCAGCTTCGATTTATTTGGCACTGTACGTACCCTCATATCTTCGGGTCGCTCAATCTCATTCTCTTCGCAGTGACGTTTAATCACATCAATGAACTCCTGTCCATAACGTTGTGCTTTTCCTGCTCCCACGCGAGGAATATTCTTAAGTTCCTCCATTGTTATGGGATAGGTGGTTGCCATTGCCTCAATTGAGACATCTTGGAATATTACATATGGAGGCAGTTTTAACTCCTTGGCTATCTTCTTTCTTAAATCCTTTAAGATTGAATATAACATTGGATCCACAGCACATGCTCCACCACCTTTTATTTGTATCTCTTCTTCGCTCTCCTCAAAATCGTTATCCTTAACTATTTTGAAAGAGACAGGTTTCTTTAAGAATTTATGTCCTGCTTCGGTTACTTTAAGTAAACCGTATGTTTCTATGTTTTTATCAATATATCCTGCAATTAGAGCCTGACGTATTACTGCATTAAGAGTTTTATCATCTTCATCCTCGGCAGAAGCGAACACTTCCAATTCGTTGTGCTTATATGATAATATTTCGTTACTCTCTTTACCTTTTAGAACATCTATCACATATTCTGCCTTAAACTTCTCTTTCAATGCAATTATTGCCTCAATTGTCAAAGCCAACAACTCTTTTGCTTCGACCTGCTTTTTAGGATGCAAACAGTTATCGCAATTGTGACAATTCTCTTGAGTGTACTCCTCTCCAAAATAGTGCAACAATAGTTTTCTACGACAAACCGACGATTCGGCATAAGCTGCCGTCTCTAACAATAGTTGTTTGCTTATCTCTTGCTCTGAAATTAATTTACCTTGAGTAAACTTCTCGAGCTTTTGCAAATCTTTGTTTGTATAGAATGTAATACACTCTCCTTCTCCACCGTCACGACCTGCTCGTCCTGTCTCTTGATAGTAACCTTCCAAACTTTTGGGTATGTCATAGTGTATCACATAACGCACATCGGGTTTATCAATTCCCATTCCAAAGGCTATGGTTGCAACTATCACCTCTATATCTTCAAGCAAAAAGGCATCTTGTGTTTGTGTTCGTGTCACAGAATCCATCCCTGCATGGTATGGCAATGCACTTATGTCGTTTGCCTGAAGGTGTGCAGCCAACTCCTCTACCTTTTTACGGCTTAAGCAATAGATGATTCCTGATTTTCCAGGTTGTGATTTTATATATCTGATTATCTCACGATCTACATCTTTGGTCTTTTGACGAACCTCATAATAGAGATTTGAACGATTGAACGACGATTTGAATTGTGTCGCATTCAAAATCTCAAGATTCTTTTGTATATCGTGCTGTACTTTAGGGGTTGCTGTTGCAGTAAGAGCAATTATTGGAGCAACACCTATATCGTTTATTATTGGTCTTATTCTTCGGTATTCAGGTCTGAAATCGTGTCCCCACTCCGATATACAGTGAGCCTCGTCTATGGCATAGAACGATATTTTAACCTGTTTCAAAAACTCCACATTCTCCTCTTTAGTCAAAGATTCGGGAGCCACATAAAGCAGTTTTGTTTTTCCTGCCAATATATCACTCTTTACTTGATCTATGGCAACCTTTGTAAGCGAAGAGTTTATGAAGTGTGCCACTCCATCTTCTTCACTAAAATTACGCATTGCATCTACCTGATTTTTCATTAACGCTATCAGAGGAGATATGACAATTGCTGTTCCATCAAGCATTAACGACGGTAATTGATAACACAACGATTTTCCCCCTCCTGTCGGCATAAGTACGAAAGAATCTTTTCCTTCAAGAAGATTCATTATTATTTGCTCTTGATTTCCTTTAAAGGTATCAAACCCAAAATTCTCTTTTAGAGCCTCTGTTACTTGTGCTTTTGTAAACATAAAGCAATGCTTTTTATATTAAAAAAAAAATGTTTAGCGAGTAAATTTATCAACTCGCTAAACAAAGTTATAATTTCATTTTAAATAAAAGCAACTTTTTTTGAAAAAAAATTATCCCATAGTATGCATATTTGCATTTACCAACCTGTTTTTAGCATAATTTAATGTTATGGTAAGACTTTTTCTATCGGTTGAGGGCATCTCATACATTGCATCCATCATTATATGCTCCACTATCGAACGTAAGCCACGAGCGCCAAGTTTAAATTCTATTGCTTTATCTACAATAAAGTCCAATACTTCATCCTCGAACTTCAATTTTATACCATCCAACTTAAACATATATATATATTGTTTAATTATGGCATTTTCAGGTTCGGTCAAGATATTGCGAAGCACCTCTCTATCCAACGGATTTAGATATGTAAGGATTGGCAAACGGCCAATGATTTCGGGAATCAAACCAAACGACTTCAAATCTTGCGGAGATATGTATTGCAAGAAATTGCTGCGATCGATTTGTTTTTGATCCTCTTTTGTACTGAATCCCACCACCTGCGTATTCAATCTCGCGGCAATTTTTCGTTCAATTCCGTCAAACGCTCCACCACATATATATAATATGTTTTGAGTGTTCACCTGAATCATCTTTTGATCGGGGTGCTTACGACCTCCTTGTGGTGGAACATTTACTATTGAGCCTTCAAGAAGCTTCAATAATCCTTGTTGCACACCCTCACCCGACACGTCTCGAGTTATTGAAGGATTATCTCCTTTGCGGGCAATCTTATCAATCTCGTCAATAAACACAATACCTCTCTCGGCTGCCGCAACATCGTAATCGGCAACTTGCAACAATCGAGTCAGAATACTTTCAATATCCTCTCCAACATATCCTGCCTCAGTTAATACTGTTGCATCAACAATCGTAAAGGGTACATTCAATAATCTTGCTATGGTTTTTGCCAACAGGGTTTTTCCTGTTCCTGTTGAGCCAACCATTATTATATTTGATTTCTCTATCTCTACGCTATCGGGCAGGTTTTTATCTTGCGTTACTCGTTTGTAGTGGTTATACACAGCCACAGACAAGAAACGTTTTGCCATATCCTGACCTATAACGTATTTGTCGAGAAACTCTTTTATCTCCTTTGGTTTAGGAATATTTGTTATTTGAAATTTATTTTCGCTCTTTGGTTGACCTTTTGGCATATTCAAATAATTCTCTGCCATATAATAGAGACAATCGCCACAAAGAAACCCCTTTGTTCCTTGTATAAGATATTGTGGCGACAACTCTCTACCACACATAAAACATGTTTCTTTACCCTCAGAGCCGTTATTCTTCTTTTTTGACATATTTAAATCTATTCTTTATCGTCTTTCAAGAACCTTGTCAATCATTCCGTAGTTTTTAGCCTCCTCTGCTGTCATCCAATAATCTCTATCAGAATCGAGTTCGATTTTAGCAAAATCGTTTCCTGAATGATCTGCAATTATAGTGTATAGTTCTTTACGCAATTTCAATATTTCTCGTGCTGTAATCTCAATATCTGATGCTTGTCCTTGAACACCTCCTAATGGTTGGTGTATCATAACTCGAGAGTGTTTCAATGCAAAACGTTTGTCTTTTGCACCTGCAACCAACAACACGGCAGCCATCGATGCCGCCATACCTGTACAGATAGTTGATACATCGCTTGAGATATATTGCATTGTATCATAAATACCCAATCCCGCATATACGCTTCCACCGGGGCTGTTTAGATATATAGAGATATCTTTACCCGGTTCTACAGAATCAAGATATAGCAATTGAGCTTGAATTACATTGGCTGCATAATCATCTATTTGAGTACCAAGAAAAATGATTCTATCCATCATCAAACGAGAGAATACATCCATTTGTGCAACATTCAATTGTCGCTCCTCAATAATTGTAGGCGAAATATATGAGCTTGTTACATCAATATACTTATCCAATGCATTACCATTCATATTCAAATGGCGGGTTGCAAATTTTCTAAAATCGTCGTTCATAATCATTTCGTTTAAGTTCTACACTACATATATACGGTTATATATATAAATATGTTACAAAGATGCGAAGTTAAAACATTTTACCTTATAAAAAAAGGAGCAAAAAGAATTTTGCTCCTTTTTTTTGGGAATTATTGAGTGTTACTCTTATTTTACCTCTAATGATTTATAGAAATCTTCAAGAGTTACTTGTTTGTTCTCCAAAGTAACTTTTGATTTGATTACCTCAACAATTTTCTCCTCCATTACTCTGTCCAACATGTTGTTAACAATGTTTTTGTCTTTCATCATGTCCTCAGCATATTTTTGAAGAAGATCCTCTGGAACGTTTGCCATTCCGTATTGAGCAAATTGCATTTTTGTAGCTTTTTTAGCCATCTCCTCAATGTCAGCTTTTTCTACTTTAATCTCTGCATCTTTAACGATTTGCTCTTTAACCAATTGCCATTTTAGGTCGGGCAACATTTTTGCATACTCCTCGTCAACGTTCTCGATTTTGTTATCTTTGTCGCTGAATTTCAACCAACGTTTCAACATTGCATCAGCAAACTCCAACTCACCAACTTTGTTCTCGATGTATGAGCGAGCGTCCATAGCAAATTTGTAATCAGCCTCAGGAGCGATTTGCTCTTTCAACATATCAGCAATTTTAGCACGGAAGTCAGCCTCATCTTTTACTGCATCTTTACCGAAAGCAGCATCGAACAACTCTTGTCCCATCTCAGCTGGTTTGAATGCCAAGATTGAAGTAATCTCCATTTCGAAGTTTGATTTAACCTCTGCAGCCTCCTCTTTTTTGATGTGAAGCATTGAAGCAACCTCTGTATCGTTACCCTCGCTTGCTACAGAAGGATTGAAAACAACTTTCTCGCCTTTTTTAACTCCGATGAATTTTGCTCTTTCACCTTCGTTTTTAGTGTAGCGTGGAGAAATCATTCCAGACTCAACTACAATACCACCCTCTTTAACAGTGCCATCCTCGTTAAGCTCTACCATTTTACCTTTAGCGATATCGTTCTCAGCAATTACCTCACCCTCTTCTTGTTTTCCGAAACGGTTTTTGTAAGCCTCAACTTGTTTGTTGATCATCTCCTCATCAACGATGATTTCTGAGTACTCGATTTTGTCGTCTTTACTCAACTCAACTTTTACAGTAGGAGCAAGAGCTACATCGAATGTAAACTCGAAATCCTCTTGAGTATCGAAATCAACTTCTGGTTGTCCCTCTTTTGGAAGAGGCTCGCCAAGTACAGCAAGTTTTTTATCTGTTATGTAGTTGTATAGTTGCTCTGAAATAAGAGTGTTGATTTCGTCTACCAAAATAGATTTTCCTACCATTTTTTGAATCATTGATTTAGGAGCCATACCTTTTCTAAATCCTGGTACAACTGCTCTTTGACGGTAAGAACGCAATGCTTTCTCAACTTTCTCTTGATAATCGGCTTTCTCAATTTTCACGGTAATCTCTGCCGATACATTACCTGTGCTTTTTTCTGTTACGTTCATTTATATATGTTTTTATGTTATAAATTTCTTTTCGGGTTGCAAAATTACTCTTAATATTTCAATATATCAAACTGTTGGGAATAAATTAATATCTTTTTTTAGCCAAAATCTCATTTTTTTATCTGTTTTTGATGATTTTTCAAAAATTTCTTCTTCAAATATTGTTTATATATTTTTTTTCTTTTAAGTTTGTGGAGTTAGTTTTATGGAGAATTCAGAAACTCCACCCCAATTTATTTTTTTGTCATGAACATATACGTTGGAAATCTAAATTTCAGAGTTAAAGAACCTCAACTACAAGAGGTTTTCGAGGCGTTTGGCGAGGTTACATTGGTTAAAGTTGTCAGAAACAGAGAGACGGGACGTTCAAAAGGTTTTGCCTTTGTGGAGATGTCGAACGACGAACAAGCACTTACCGCCATTGAAACCCTCAGCAATAGCGAGTTTGAAGGAAGACGTATGATTGTTGCTCAAGCAAGACCAAAACCCGAAAAATAGAATTAATTAAATGTTTCATAATTATGAAGGTGCGTAAAGAGGTTTCTTTTTACGCACTTTGTTTTTAAGAATAAGTTGATTTTCTTATTTTTGTAAAAATTTTAATCAATATGCGTAGAGTTGTTTTTATTCTTGCTGTTTTAGTTTTTGCAAGTTGTAGTAAATATGATAAGGTTAAGGATTACGCACAATTTGTTAATCCTTTTGTTGGTACTGATTTTACAGGAAACACATACCCTGGAGCTACTGTTCCGTTTGGTATGGTGCAGTTAAGCCCCGATAATGGGTTGCCGGGTTGGGATAGGATTGCAGGGTATTTTTACCCCGATAGCACTATTGCCGGGTTTAGCCACACTCACTTGACAGGAACAGGTGCAGGAGACCTTTATGATATTTCATTTATGCCCGTTACCAACCCATACAACGAGGCTGAAGCACCTCTTGGCATACACTCTAAATTCTCGCACACGAGCGAAGTTGCAGAGGTCGGTTACTACAAAGTGATGCTTGAAGACTACAATATTTTGGTTGAACTTACTGCAACTGAGCGTTGCGGTATTCAACGCTATACATTCCCTAAAGCAGAGGCTTCGGTTTTCTTAAACTTGACCAAAGCTATGAATTGGGATGCAACCAAAGAGAGCAACATTGAGTTTACCGACTCGGTTACAATTAAGGGATACAGATTTTCATCGGGCTGGGCAGTTGACCAAAAATTATTCTTTGTTTCAAAACTTTCGAGACCTTATAAATCGGTTCATATAGACACCATAACTCTTGACAACAACAAAACAAGTGTTATTGCAAGGATGGATTTTGACACCGAGGATGGCGATACTTTGGTTATTAGAACTGCTCTATCTCAAACAGGCATTGAGGGTGCTGAATTAAATCTACAAGCAGAGCAACTTGAAGGAGGTTTTGATGCTTACCGCAAAGCGGCTTACGACTATTGGAACAGAGAACTTTCTAAAATTGAGATTGAGAGTGCTGATACCACTATTCTTCGTACATTCTACTCTGCCATGTATCACACTATGACTGCCCCAACTATTGCAAGTGATGTTGATGGTAGTTATAGAGGAACGGATAAAGCGATACACAAAGACTCAACGATGGTTACTTACGGCACATTCTCACTATGGGATACATACAGAGCGGCACATCCATTATATACATACATTTGCCCCGATAAGGTTAACGATATGGTTAAGTCGTTTTTAAACCATTACAATGAGTTTGGACGTCTTCCTGTTTGGAGTTTTTATGGAAACGAAACCGACATGATGATTGGTTACCACTCGGTTCCTGTTATAGTGGACGCCTACCTTAAAGGTATTGGTGATTTTGACGCAGAAGAGGCTCTTAAGGCTTGTGTTGCCACTGCCGATATTGATGATTACAGAGCTTTGGGTGAGTATAAAAAACTTGGTTACGTTCCTTTTGATAAAGAGAATGAGTCGGTTTCTAAAACAATAGAGTACTCTTTTGACGATTGGTGTATTGCCAAAATGGCTGAAAAATTGGGTAAAGCAGATATTGCCAAAACATTCTTTGAGAGAGCCAATAATTACAGAAACTTATATAACCCCGAATCGGGATTCTTACAAGCAAAAGACAGCAACGGTAACTTTATTAAAAACTTTAAACCGGGAGAATATACCGAACATATTACTGAGAGTAACTCTTGGCACTACAATTGGGGTGCGCATCACGACATTTTGTGGCTACAAGAGGCCATGGGCGAGGAACTTTTCTTGGAGCGTTTAAACGAGTTGTTTACAATATCTACTTCGGATGATTTGCCAATATTCTCAACAGGTATGATTGGCGAATATGCTCACGGCAATGAACCTTGCCACCACGTTGCATACGTATTTAACCATATAGGCAAACCTTGGCTTACTCAAAAATATGCAAGTAAAGTTATGCACGAACTTTACAACGACTCTCCTGCAGGACTATGCGGCAATGAGGATTGTGGACAGATGTCGGCTTGGTATGTTTTCAGTGCCATGGGATTCTATCCTATGAACCCTGCTTCGCAAACTTACGAGATAGGTTCTCCTATTGTTAAAAGTGCAAAAATTAATTTGAGTAATGGCAAATGTTTTACTATTTTTGCACCCGAAGTTTCGAAAGAGAATATCTACATTCAAAATATTCTGCTTAATGGTGAGCCCTATAATCTTAACTATATAACACACTCTCAGATTATGGATGGCGCAACTATTACTTTTGAAATGGGTAACACTCCTAAAACGAATTAACCTTTTTGTAAGCAACGATGATTGACCAAATTACGATAGACAAAATTATGGATGCCGCCGATATTGTAGAGGTGGTATCGGACTTTGTGTCGCTTCGTAAACGTGGTGTCAATTATACAGGTTTGTGTCCATTCCACGACGAGAAAACTCCCTCGTTCAGTGTATCACCTTCGAAAGGTATTTGCAAATGTTTTAGTTGCGGTAAAGGCGGAAATGCTGCTCACTTTATTATGGAGCATGAGCAGATGTCGTACTACGAGGCTCTTAAATATCTTGCAAAGAAATACCACATTGAGATTGCTGAACGAGAACTTACTCAAAAAGAGAAAGAGGCTAAGACGGCTCGTGAAAGTATGCTTATTGTAAATGAGTTTGCCAAAGAGTTTTTCTGTAAAAACTTAACAGAGACCGAAGAGGGTCGCGCTGTTGGATTGGCTTATTTCAAAGAGCGTGGTTTCAGAGAGGACATTATTGCTAAATTCGGACTCGGTTACTCGCCCGAGAAACGCGATGCTTTGGCTGTTGCCGCCGAAAAGGGTGGATACAAAAAAGAGTATCTTTTAAAGACAGGCTTGTGCATAGAGAGCCAGGATGGAAAATATCTTGCCGACAGATTTAGAGGCAGGGTTATTTTTCCTGTATACTCTTTGGCAGGAAAGGTTATTGCTTTTGGTGGTAGGATTCTTAAAACGAGCGAAAAACTTGCCAAATATCAAAACTCTCCCGAATCGGAGGTTTATCATAAAAGCAATGTTTTATATGGTATTTACCATGCAAAGGGTGCAATGGTAAAACAGAACAACTGTTTCCTTGTTGAGGGATATACCGATGTTCTATCAATGCACCAGGCAGGAATTGAAAACGTTGTTGCTTCGTCGGGAACTTCACTTACAAACGGACAGATTAGACAGATACACCGTTTTACCGAAAACATTACTGTACTTTATGACGGTGATGCTGCAGGTATCAAAGCATCATTGAGAGGTATTGATATGCTGTTGGAAGAGGGCATGAAAGTTAAAGTTGTGCTTCTCCCCGATGGCGACGATCCTGACTCATTTGCAAAAAAACATAGTGCTTCGGAGTTTGCAGAATATATAAAAACAAACGAAAAGGACTTTATAACTTTTAAAACAAACCTTCTTATAAAGGATACCGGTGATGACCCACAAAAGAGAGCAAACCTGATTAGCGACATTGTGCAGTCTATTTCGGTTATTCCGGATGAGATTACTCGCTCGGTATACATAAAAGAGTGTAGCCGAATTATGGAGGTAAGAGAAGATGTTTTACTTAAGGCCGTTGCAACCGAACGCATAAAAAAGGCAGAGACAGGTGCTTCGTCTGCAAATATGCCTCAAGAGAGTGCTCCTATAAGCGCAAAAGATGAATATGTTTCATCCTCTCCCACTCCAATTGGTATTGAGAGCTCGAAGAAATCTGTTATTGGTGCATACGAGAAAAAACTTATTCGTTTTATAATTAAATATGGACTTACTCCCATGTTTGATTCGGAGGGTAATGTTACAGATATTTTATCTTTTGTTGTAAGCGAACTACAAAATGACGGTATTGAGTTCAAAACCGATATTTATTCAAAAATGATTAACGAAGCTCTTGCAAACAAAGAGGCTTGGGTTGAGAATTTTGTCAATAACGAAATGAGCGACAACGGCAAAAAACGAGGTATTATAACATTTGAATGTATTGAAGCCAGAACCGAAACCGAAAAGATTAGATATTGGGTTGAATATATAAACGATATTAACCAAGCCATCACCAAGTTCTTTTTGAATCACCGCGACGAGACTATCAGTAAGATTGCCGTCGACTTGGTTAGTGAGAAATACCGTTTAAGCAAAAAACAGACTATTAAAAGCGATGAGGAGCGCGCCGTTTCTCTCGCTCGCCGTATGATTACAGAGCTTAAAGACGCTATTGTTGCCGAGCATATAAAATCGCTTAATGCGGCCCTTAAAGATGCTTTCAAGAATAAAGACAACGAAAAGGTTATGTCCCTTCTTAAAGAACTTAACAACTTTAATGCCATTAAAGTTCAACTCGCAAAAGAGTTGGGCGAAAGAGTATTGAACTGCTAAGCCAAACATCCTGAAAAACACTCTATTTCGGGGTGATTAAATATTATTATTCCTTATTAAAAGAATTACAGAAAATAAAAATAGTTTTAAGCTATATTTTGTTGTCTTTAAATTTCGTTTTGAATAAATCTTTGTTTATATTTGCCAGATACAACATGCGTTATTTTCAATTACAAATTAGAAGATAACCAACTGTTGTTCAACGAGAACTATTATTTTAACATATTAAGTCTGAAAAGACTATGGCAAACAGTAAAGAAAAATTATTCGAACAATTCCCGCCCGTTTCGACTGAGGCATGGATTGAGAAAGTTACGGCAGACCTTAAAGGTGCCGACTTTGAGAAAAAACTTGTTTGGAAAACAAACGAGGGTTTTAATGTAAAACCCATGTACAGAGCTGAAGATACCGATGGTATGAGTTCTACTAACTCTGTTCCCAGTGAATTTCCATTTGTACGTGGTACAAAATGTGACAATGTTTGGTTAATTCGTCAAGAGATTAAAGTTGATGATGTTGTTGCTGCTAATACCAAAGCAAAAGACATTCTTACGAAAGGTGTTACTTCGCTTGGTTTCATTATGGAGGCAGAGAACATTAACAATAATGGTATCGCTACCCTTCTTGACGGTATAAATATTGAAGAGACTGAAATCAACTTCCGCTGTTGTATTCGTCAAGCGGAGAATATGATAGACGTTTTCAAAACATACGTTGACTCTATCGGGGCAGATAAAGAGAAAGTGAAAGGTTCTTTAAACTACAATCCTTTCAAAAAGATGCTTAAAAAAGGGAAAGACGTTGAAGGCTTTGCCGACATCTGCGCCAACCTTGTAAAGGCTTCGGCAGAGTTGCCTAAATTCAGAGTTTTGGCAGTTGACTCGGTTATGCTTTGCGATGCCGGCTCGTATATTTCACAAGAGCTTGGTTATGCTCTTGCTTGGGGTAACGAGTATATGAGTGCTTTGACAGAGAAAGGCATAAGTGTTGACGAGGCTGCTAAAAATATTAAATTCAACTTCGGAATCTCTTCTAACTTCTTTATGGAGATTGCAAAATTCCGTGCAGCTCGTATGTTGTGGGCAGAGATTGTTGCCGCTTACAAACCTGCTTGTTTGTGCGCTGCAAAAATTGCTTCTCACGCAGAGACTTCAAAATTCAATCTATCTATCTTTGATGCTCACGTAAACTTATTGCGTACTCAAACTGAGACCATGTCGGCGGCTTTGGCAGGAGTTGACTCTATTTGTGTTACACCTTTTGATGCTACATACAAAGAGAGTGATGAGTTTTCAGAACGTATTGCACGCAATCAACAACTATTGTTGAAAGAGGAGTCTCATTTCGATAAAATCACTGATGCTTCGGCAGGTTCATACTATGTTGAGAACCTAACAAGCTCTATTGCTGAACAAGCTTGGAAATTGTTTAAAGAGGTTGAGGCTGAAGGCGGATTCTACACAGCTGTTAAAAACGGAAGCGTTCAAAATGGCGTTAACGCTTCGGGTAATGCTCGCCGTAGTGCTATTGCTCGTCGTAGAGAGATTTTGTTGGGTACTAACCAATATCCAAACATCAACGAAAAGGCTGCTGACAAAATTGTTAAAGCAGAGAAATGCGGTTGCTGCGGTGGCGGTAAATGCGAACCCGATTTCGCGACTCTTGATTTTAGCAGAGGTGCTACTCAATTTGAGGAGTTGCGTTTGGCTACAGAGGGTAACGAAAAACAACCAACCGTGTTTATGTTGACTATCGGTAACCTTGCAATGCGTCTTGCTCGCTCTCAATTCTCTGGCAACTTCTTTGGTTGTGTAGGTTACAAAATTATTGACAATCTTGGTTTCGACACTGTTGAAGAGGGTGTTGAAGCAGCAGTTAAAGCCGGTGCTGATATTGTTGTTCTTTGCTCAAGCGACGAGGAGTATGCTACTCTTGCTCCCGCTGCCTTTAAGGCTTTGGACGGACGCGCAATGTTTGTTGTAGCAGGTGCTCCTGAATGTGCAGAGGAACTTAAAGCACAAGGTATAGATATGTTCATTAATATTCGCAGCAACGTTCTTGAAACTTTGCAAGCGTTTAATAGCAAACTTTCAATCAAATAAGTACTATGAGACCAGATTTCAGTAACATAAATATAAATGACGCATTTGCAAACAGTGCAACTTGCGTTGCTTGCAATTCGGAGGCTAACTGGATTACTCCCGAACTTATACCCGTTAAGCCTATCTATACTAAAGAGGACTTGGAGGGTATGGAACATCTTAACTACGTTGCAGGTATGGAACCTTATTTGAGAGGTCCTTACAGCACAATGTATGTTATGCGTCCTTGGACTATTCGTCAATATGCAGGTTTCTCTACTGCCGAAGAGTCCAACGCTTTCTATCGCAGAAATCTTGCTGCCGGACAAAAAGGTTTGTCGGTAGCTTTCGACCTTGCCACTCACCGCGGTTATGATGCCGACCACGAACGTGTTGTTGGTGACGTTGGTAAAGCAGGTGTATCTATTTGCAGTCTTGAGGATATGAAAGTTTTGTTCGACGGAATTCCTTTGAACAAAATGTCTGTATCTATGACAATGAATGGTGCCGTATTGCCAATTCTTGCATTCTATATTAATGCAGGTCTTGAGCAAGGTGCTAAATTGGAAGAGATGGCAGGTACTATCCAAAACGATATTCTTAAAGAGTTTATGGTGCGTAACACTTATATTTACCCACCTGAATTCTCAATGAGAATTATTGCTGATATTTTTGAATATACTTCAAAGAATATGCCTAAATTCAACTCAATCTCTATATCGGGATACCATATGCAAGAAGCTGGTGCTACCGCAGATATTGAGTTGGCTTACACTCTTGCCGATGGTTTGGAATACCTTCGTGCAGGTGTTAACGCAGGTATGGATATTGACGCATTTGCTCCTCGCCTATCATTCTTCTGGGCTATTGGCATGAACTACTTTATGGAGATTGCAAAAATGCGTGCGGCTCGTATGTTGTGGGCTAAGATTGTTAAACAATTCAACCCCAAAAATCCAAAATCTTTGGCATTGCGTACTCACTGTCAAACATCAGGTTGGTCGCTTACCGAGCAAGATCCATTCAACAACGTTGGAAGAACTTGTATCGAGGCTATGGGTGCTGCATTGGGACACACTCAATCGCTACACACCAACGCTTTGGACGAGGCTATTGCATTGCCAACAGACTTCTCTGCTCGTATTGCTCGTAATACTCAAATCTATATCCAAGAGGAGACTTACGTTACTAAAGAGGTTGACCCATGGGCAGGCTCATACTATGTTGAGACTCTTACTAACGAGTTGGCTCACAAAGCTTGGGAACACATTCAAGAGATTGAGAAATTGGGTGGTATGGCTAAAGCTATTGAGACAGGATTGCCAAAACTTCGTATTGAAGAGGCTGCTGCAAGAACTCAAGCTCGCATTGACTCAGGAAAACAAGTTATTGTTGGTGTAAACAAATATCGTTTGGAGAAAGAGGCTCCTATTGATATTCTTGAGGTTGACAATACTCAAGTTCGCAAACAACAAATCGAGCGTTTGAACGAGCTTAAAGCTAACCGCGACGAGGCTGCTGTTAAAGCAGCATTGGACGCTATTACAGAGTGTGTTAAAACCAAAGAGGGCAACCTATTGGATTTGGCTGTTAAAGCGGCTAAAGTTCGCGCAACATTGGGTGAAATTTCAGATGCTTGCGAGGTTGTTGTTGGTAGATATAAAGCAGTAATCAGAACTATTTCAGGCGTGTATTCATCAGAGACAAAACAAGATGCAGACTTTATTCGTGCAACAGAGTTAACAGAAGAGTTTGCTAAGAGAGAAGGTCGTCAACCCCGTATTATGATTGCTAAAATGGGTCAAGACGGACACGACCGCGGTGCAAAAGTTGTAGCAACAGGTTATGCCGATTGTGGCTTTGACGTGGATATGGGACCATTGTTCCAAACTCCTGCCGAGGCTGCTCGTCAAGCTGTTGAGAACGACGTTCACGTAATGGGTGTATCATCACTTGCTGCAGGACACAAAACTCTTGTTCCTCAAGTTATTGAAGAGCTTAAGAAGTTGGGCCGCGAGGATATCATCGTTATTGCGGGTGGTGTTATCCCTGCACAAGACTATGACTTCCTATACAAAGCAGGTGTAGCAGCTATTTTTGGACCTGGTAGCTCAGTTTCAAAAGCAGCTTGCCAAATCCTTGAAATTCTTTTGGGAGAGTAGATGTTAGCTGACAATTGCCAGCTAACAGTTGTTAGTTAACAAACTTTCGTTTGTTGAATCTGCTCACGCTCAACAATATTCAAATAAATTTGATATTGTATTCGCTTACTCGCAGATTTGTTAGTTTTCGGCTAAAGCTTCCTCCGTCGCACAGAGCACTGATTCCCTCCGTCGCATATGGGAATATGCTCCCCATACTGCGGTCGGATTAACATTCAGTTAATCCTATTTGCCTCGCAAATACCTTGTATGCCCCATTTTAAAGCACGGATTAACATTTAGTTAATCCTAACTTCGTTACTTTAAAATGCCTGCGGGGTAGTTTTTAGTTATTAGATAAGCGAGTTGTTCTATAATTGAGCAACTCGCTTTTGTTTTGTAGATAATACCCCCGTCCTTGCAGACGGACAAAGTTGATACGCCTTATTTCCCGTAGGTTTAAAAACCTACGGCTATTGAATGCCAAACAAGTTTGGCAACAGTCTTTCAGACAATAAGGAGTAAATTATTGCTGTCCGATAAAAATCAAAAAGAGAAATAAAGACGTATTTGAGTCAGAGTAATATTAAAAAATTAATCGCACCATTATAAAACAGAGTGAAAGCCCTGAAGTTTGCAGAAATAGGGCGA
>JAFYRT010000018.1 GCA_017546805.1 Muribaculaceae bacterium
AGAAGCTCCATCCAAATAGCAGAAGAATGAGTAACTCAATGTCTCTCCTAAATCGATTGTTTTATATGTCCAAAGACCAATATCATTTAGGTTATCAGTAAAGATTAGGTTGTGTGAAAGATATACTCCGTAATCAACTGAAACAGGAATCTCTTTTTCATAATCACCTATTATTAGTTTGCATACATATTCTGCTTTTTCAGAACCTGCCGACAATTTAATATCATAACCTGTTGAGTCGGAACGCTTAATTACTTCTACTGTGGCAGGTGTAGATACAGAATTTGTTGAAACTTTTTCTATTAATGCATATAATGGATATATATCTTCATCAATATATTCTTTTTTTACAATATCTACCTCAAATTTGGTTGTAGATGAAGGGGACAATTTTATAGTTTCTACCGATACAAAGATTGAATCGGCTATAACATGCGGTGTTGAATATCCAAATTCAATCTTTTCTATTGCTGATAAGTCATATTTATTTTCTCCTTTATCAGAAACAAGTATTAAATTTGATAAATCTTGCGATTCAACTGTTATTGAGTCGATCTTAGAGATTGGATATTTCACTGTTAAATTTGTAGTTGACAAAAGAAGTTCGTCTTCTTTTGAAAATTTAATATCACTTATGGCATCTACTCTGTACTTTTCAGTTTCGTTATCTCCATGGTTGATTATAATCTTATCACTCTCAAGATATCCATCCTCATCGAATATAACCTCTTTTATATTTGAAAAGCTATTCCAAACATCAACATTTTGATAATCCTCTTTGCTTCCCACAGGAACATATAATGTTGCATTGTCACAAACTCCATAAAAAGATTCAGAATCAATCATTGGAGGCACTATATTAGAAACATACACATTTGTTAAATTAGGACATTCTGTTATAGCTAAATAACCCATTTTTACCATGCTCTCTGTAATGTATAGATCTGATAGAAAGGTATTATTTTTAAAAGAAAAACTTTCTACAGTTGATACACTTCTTGGAATCATATACTGCTTCTTTTGCATTCCTGATGGATATTGAATTAGTGTTGTTTTATTCTTATCAAACAATACTCCATTCTCTGATGCATAATATGAATTTTCAGAAGCAACTTCTATTGAAGTTAAACCTGTACATGAATCAAATGCCAAATAACCAACTTCTGTTACACTATTGGGAATGGTTACTGATGTTAATGCCGTGCAATTTTGAAATGCACAATCACCTATTGAAGTTACACCTTCGGGTATTTCAACAGATTTAATTTCAGATGTAAATGAACTCCAAGGAAGTGTAGTTGACGAAGAATAATCTTGCATGCTTCCTGTTCCTCGAATCTTAAGAACATCCGTGTCTGTATTATAAATCCAAGTCAAGTTTTTGCCACAACTTCCACTGTATGAAGCTGATTGTGCAGTTATGGCAAATATTAGGAATATTGCCATAAGAATTGTTTTTAAACTGCTAATTTTCATAATATTTTTTATTGATTTATATTTTTAAGATAACTAAAAATGCTATTTGCAAATATATAACTTTTATTTTCTTTTTTCAAATTTTTAATAACTTTTAGTTGCATTTTAATAATTGTGGGTTGTATTGTTTTTATCCCACATGGATGTAACTTTGAAATATGGAATTAGTAGAGTTAGGAAGAAATATTTGTAATGTGAGACGTTCTCTTGATATGACTCAAGAGGAGGTTGCTTTTGAATTAGATATTTCAACTACAGCTTATGCAAAAATTGAGAGGGGTGAGACTAATGTCAGTTTTTTAAGATTAACACAAATTGCAGAACTATTTAAAGTTCCTATTTCAAATCTTATTTCCACAGATAAACAAGATCATTTCTCAAACAATTCGATAGTGACAGAAATTAAAGAGATTAAGTATGAGCTTTACCTTCTGAGGTCATTAATTGAAAAAAAGTAATTTTTTTCAGAAAACAAAAAAAATACCGAGGTGTAATTCCTCGGTATTTTTTTCTTGGTTATGGTTAATTTTATCTGATTACCAATTTTCCTGTGTAGATGTTGCCTTCTGCTGAATATATGCGAACGATATACAATCCGTTTGCCAAGTTAGCTACGTTTACTGATTGCTCTGCGTCATATATTTTTGCATTCATAACCTCTGTTCCACTCATTGAGATTATGCTTAGTGTGCTTCCTGCAGGAGCACCTTGACATACTACATAGTCGTTTGCAGGGTTAGGATAGATTGAGATTTCAACGTCTTCTGTATCTTCCTCAATGCCTGTCTCTTTTCCTACTACTCTTACAGGTATGTCATATATCATTCCTTCGTTTACCGAACCACATGCCACGGGATATGAGCCCCACGCATTTGTATAACCCATTCGCATTATTGTTGTTGCTGATGGTGCTGTTTCGGGTACTGTAATTTCTGTTGATATATTCATTACGTAATCGTAGTTAGCAATGATGTTTCCACCAAAGCCTGATCCTGTACTCAAATATCCGAATTGTCCTGCCGACATTAATGAGCCTGTTGCATTGAAATCGGTATATAGTCCTGCAACGTTGTAACGCAAGTCTTGTTTTACTGATCCTCTGCTACCCAAATCGTTTGCAACAAAGTTAATTGTGAATGTTTGACCTGGTTTTGTTACAATTGTATCTGTCAATACTTGATATACTCCGTTTGGTGTTGATGTTTTGCTATATGAGATATTCTTATCTGCTCCTGTTGTTGTAATGGCTTTTACATATGCTTTGCCCTCAGAGTGCATTGAGCCTGATGGCGTGCAGTATGTTGGGTCATCTCCGACAACAACTTCTTCCTCAAGTTTTAGTTTGAAGTCGTGTACCTCTCCGTTTACTATGCCTGAACAGATATGCTCAATGGGCGATACTCCATCTACATATTTATCTGTTATTACGCGTATGCGGTATGTGTCCAAATCGTAATCGGCTGTGTGGATATATGCTTCGTATGAGCTTGCATCTTTGCTGTATAACAACATTTCATTTGCAGTGAATTCCATGTCTTGGTTTTTATCCATGAATACTGCTATGTAGTTATCTTTCATTGCTTCGGTTCCTTCTACTGCCAATTTCAACCATTTGTTGTATGTGTGTTTTACAACTGATGAGTAGTTGCGGTATGCATTTGCGGGAGCTGATGTTGCTACATAGTTGATATTGCCTGAATTTGCTCCACTTACTTCAAATTTGGTGATGTAAGAGTCTTCTGATTTCTCAACCTCGGGATAGCAATAGCCTCCTGTATCGGGTTTTCCTCCAAAGTTCTCAAATCGTAGTTTGAAGTTTTGTGTTGCATATGGTATGCAATATTGACTTAGTGTTTGTACGCTGTTACAACTTCCGTTTCCTACTCCTCGTTGCATATAGTCGAGTGATAGGATTATCTCTTCGCGACGCACATTCTCTATCTCCCACCAGTGGTTCAAGGGTACATACTCTTGGTCGGTATTGTGAAGTGCTGTGAAGTTTACTTGTCCTTCGGTTGTGATTTTTACTCCATTTCCTGACTCATCAGAGAATGCCATCCAACGTACATCTTCGCGGTTACCCATTGATTGTGGTTTTACATACTCCTCTTCGAATCCTGTTACGGTGTTTTTATATATACCAAGGAATGAGCCTGTTTTACGGTCGCAGTAGTTTTCCCATGGTCCGCGAGCATAGTACTCTACATTCTCCAATCCTGGTACCAATGAACATGTGATTCCTAAACGACGTAGGTCTGATGTTCTTGCTGCCAAGGTTACATCCATATCCATTATTCCGTTTGCATAGAATGTATAAACTATTGTATAATCGCATCGGCTGGTTACTGTACGTGTTGTTGTTACTGTTACTGTTTTACCGTCTGCCGATTTTGAATAGCTTACCGATGCGTTTCCGTAATATACTGATGTTGTTGTGTATTTATCGTTCTCAACATAACGGAAGAAACTGAACTCAAATCCTTTTCCATCATATATTACTTCGCGTCCCAATAGGTTTAGTGACTTCAATACTGATGTTGATTTGTTGAATGCCGCTGAGATTCTATCTCCTGTGATGATTACCTCTCCGTTCTCCTCTTTTACTGATAATGTTGATGACTCGCTATCGGTGTCAACCTCTGCCAATTGCAATTGTGGTGTTATTGAGAATTGCTCTTGTGCCATTACTCGTCCTGCTTCTGACCAACGTGTTGCCTCTCTCAAAACAAATTTTACATTTAGCAAATACTCCGATGCCACTGTTGTTGATGTTGTATAAGGTATTTGAACAGTTTTTGTTGCATTTGGAGCCAATGAGATATTGGTTGTGCCTGTTTCAACTACTTTTCCGTCTTGCATTACCTCCCATACCATTGTGAATTGATCCAAATTGATAAAGTCGTATTTATTTTGGATTGTTACATTTTTGGTTGAGGCATCGAATGATTTGATTTTGATATATTGATATACCTTTTTAACCTCTGCAAGTTTTGGGCTCTCCTCGCGAGAACATGTCAAAATACCATTTGAACAGAAGTTTCCTTGGTGAGGTCCGGGGAAGTCGTATCCTGTGTATACTCGTGGATTTTCTACTCCGGCTACCAAATCGGCAGGGTTATAGATTGCTTGGTCTACCCAATCCCAGATACATCCTCCGATGATACGACGGCTATCCTCCATGATATCCCAATACTCTTGCAAGTTTCCGATTGCATTACCCATTGCGTGTGCATACTCACATACAAAGTGTGGACGTGAATCGTTTGCTGCGTCGTTGTTTTGTAGTATTGACAATGTTGGATACATGTTCGATGTCATATCGGTGTGTGTCCAGCTTCCTTGTCCCTCGTTGTGTATCATACGATCATCTAAATTTCGTATTGCATCGTATGCGTCTTGGAAGTTTGAACCGTCTCCACTCTCGTTTCCTAATGACCAGAAGATTACAGCAGGGTGGTTACGGTCGCGTAATGCCATGCGTCCTGCTCTATCTGCAAACGCAGGAGCCCATGATGGCCATCCACTGATATTGGTGTTTGCGTGACACTCAATGTCTGCCTCATCCATTGTGTATAGTCCGTAGTAGTCGAACATTGAATACATTTTTGCTGCATTGGGATAGTGACTTGTACGGATTGTATTTAGGTTGTTTTGTTTGAACATTACTACGTCTTGCAACATACTCTCGGTTGTTACGGCACGTCCGTAACGTGGGTGTGTGTCGTGACGGTTTGCTCCTTTGAATGCTACACGCTCTCCATTGATATAGACAAGCATGTTTTTCATCTCAATATGACGGAATCCGTATTTTGTTGAGAAGACCTCTGTTACTCTACCTCTGCCGTCTTTTAATGTTACTATTGCTGTGTATAGGTTTGGCGTTTCTGCTGTCCAAGGCAATAGGTCTGACAAACTTGTTGTGAAGGTTAGTTTTTGCTCACTTCCGCTTGCCATGCTTGTTATTTTTTGACTTTCTGATGTATATACTGTCTCTCCTGATGGGCTTAACAACTCTACTTGTGCCGATACGGTTTGTGCCGACTCTGCACGGTTGTTTACCCACGCCTCAAGTTTGAATGTTCCTGATGTGTAGTTGCTTGATGCGTTTAATTGTGATGAAATGTAGTGGTCGCGAACGTATGTTTTTGGTGTTGCAAATAGGTATACATCGCGGAAGATTCCACTCATACGGAACATATCTTGACACTCCAAGTAACTTCCGTCACTCCAACGGAATACTTGTACTGCGAGTGTGTTCTCTCCTGCTTTTAGGTGAGAGGTGATATCAAACTCGTGATCGTTGTTTGCTCCTTGTGTGTATCCTACATATTTTCCGTTTACCCAAACGTATGCTGCACTATAGATTCCTCCGAACATGATGAAGACTTGTTTGTCATCCCAATTTTCGGGCAACGTGAATGTTCTGCGGTATGATCCTACAGGGTTTACTCCGTAACCGCTGTATCCTGAACGACGTTGGATGTATGGGGGTGTATTTGCGTGTGGATACTCTACGTTACAGTAGATTGGTTTGTCGTATCCGTACATCTCCCAGTTTGATGGTACCGGTAGGTCGTCCCATGATGATACGTCGAAATTCTCTTGGAAAAACTCTGTTGGACGTTTTGATGGTTCATCAACAAGATTGAATTTCCATGTTCCGTTCAACGACATATAGTACTCACTCTCGGGTGTTGTCCAAGGTGTTTCGTAGTATTGGTCTGCCTCCATTGCCTCGCGTGAGGGATATGGAATATAGGTTGCGTGTCCTTTCTCTTTGTTGATTTCAAAGATTGTCTCATCCTCCCAATATGCAATTATCTCCTCAACCTCTTTTACAAAGGTTATTTTGAATTGTTGTGTTTGATCGCTTGCGTTTTTAACGGCAGGCACCATTTGTGATGATGAGTTTGTGTAGTATGCACGTCCTTGGGCATTGTATGGTATTATTAAATAGGTATCAACTTTACCTGATACTGCCTCAATTACAAACCATTGATTTTGGTTTGTTGAACTTGTGCCTTTTTGCCATTGGCTCATTGTGGTGGGTGTTGTACCTCCACAGTCCATTGTTTGGTCAACGGCTGCTGAACATATAATCCAATAATCTCCTGCTTTCAAGAACTTCCAATGTATTCCGCTGTTGCTTGTATCGGTTGTCAGACTCATTTTTGTTCCGTCTGTTGCCGATGCATTGTTGGTTACATAGCGTCCTTGATAATCTTGAATTGTGTACCATGCCGAATTTTGAATAAATTGGGCATTGGCTTTGGTTGCGGCTCCAAGCAATAGAGCTACACTCAAAATTAAAAAATAGACTTTCTTCATAATTATTTATTTTGTTGTTGATATATTACACGCCAAATGAGAGTACCAGCTTATTTTAAAAAAGCACTAATACTCTTATTATAATATATTTTTGCAAATATATAGAAATTATTTATCAATACAAGTTTTATTGCTTGATTTCAACAAAACTTGGATTTTATCTTCTTTGACGCAATACTTCGTATATCATTACTCCTGCTGCCACAGATACGTTCAACGACGCTATTTTTCCGTATTGAGGTAATGAAACCGAGGTATCAACAAGCGATAAAATTTCTGTTGAGATTCCTTTATCTTCTGCTCCCATTACAAGTGCAAGGGGTAATGTCATATCTGCCTCGGTATAATCTTTTGTTGATTTCTCCGATGCTCCCACTACTTGCAAACCGCTTGCTTTAAGGTATTTTACAGTATTGTATAGTGATGCTACTCTACATACGGGAATGTTCATTAATGCTCCTGCCGAGGTTTTTACGGCATCGGCTGTTACCGATACGCTTCCTTTTGAGGGGATGATTATAGCATCTACTCCTGCACACTCTGCAGTACGTGCTATTGCACCAAAGTTGCGGACATCTGTAAGGTGATCTAATACTAAAAAGAATGGCACTCGGCCTTGTTCGTATAGCGATGCTATTATCTCCTCTACAGGTTGGTAGTGTATTGGAGAGATGAATGCTATTACTCCTTGATGATTTTTGCGAGTTATTGAGTTTAGCTTCTCTTGTGGTACGCGTTGCACTGTTATATCGGTTCCTTTTATCAAACCAAACAGTTCTGTTGCCAACTCGCCCGAAAGGTCTTTGCGAATTAATATTTTATCTACCTCTTTTCCTGCTGATATTGCTTCTGCTACGGCACGTATGCCAAATATCATATCGCTATTCTTTATCATCTCTCTATTGTCTAATTATTTTGTGTTAATAACTGTGTTGCCAAACTTAGGGCTGCAGGGGTTAATTCTCCGTCGCTCATCATTCGTGCCACCTCTGCTACTCGTTCCTCGTCGGTTAATTGTCTTACGGTGGCAATGGTTCTGTCGGCAATATCCTGCTTGCTAATGTTGTAATGGTTTGCTCCTTTTGCTGCTACTTGTGGCAGATGGGTTATAACGATTATCTGCATGTCGGCTGCCATCTCTGCCATGATTTTTCCAACTTTTCCTGCGGTTTCTCCTGATATTCCCGAGTCTATCTCATCGAACAACATTACCGGCATTGTACGGTTTGCTGCTATCATTGCCTTTACGCATAGCATCATACGCGATATTTCTCCTCCCGATGCACTCTTTGAGAGCGGTGTTAACGGCATATTCTTATTTGCTGAGAATGTGTATATTGCTCGCTCGGTTCCGTTCTCGGTGAAATCTTCGGTACTCTCCCACTCGACCTTGAAATTTATATTGGGCAGTGATAGGGGGCGAGCCATGTTTTCCAATGCCTCGGCAAATTGTTCACCACCTTGTTGTCGTGCTTTGGATAGTTTTTTTGCCGATTCTGTCAGCCTGTTTTTTAAACTTGCTATCTCATTTTGCAACTCCTTTATTGCCTCCTCTCCTCCATCTATGGTTTGGAGTTTATCCTCCAACTCTTTTTGATACTGAAGGAGTGATGCTACATCGGTTTTTGAATAGCGTTTTTGGAGTGTGTATATCAACGATAATCGCTCCTCAACTTGCTGTAATCTGTCAGGGTCATATACCGTTGCCTCCGCCATTGACGATACCTCTGAGGCTATGTCTTTTGCTTCGATATAGAGACTCTCTATTCGCTCGGACAACTCTCCTGTTTTTACCTTTTTGTTTATGGATTTTATCTCAGATGCTATGGTTGATAGTTTTGAGATTACTCCCTCTTCATCATCGAAAAGTGTTGATGATTTATATAATGCCTCTTTTATCTCCTCGGCATGCGATAGTTGGTTTTGCTCCTCCTCAAGTTCCACATCTTCTCCATCCTTTAGCGATGCTTCTTGCAGTTGGGCTACAACGAATTTTATATACTCCTCCTCTTGCTTTGCCTGCTCGTGTTGTGCAATAAGCTGTTTTAATTGCTTTTGAGCTTGTTGATATGCAGTATAGTGAGTTTGATATTGTTGCAACAATTGAGCATTGGATGAATATATGTCTACTGCATCTAACTGGAAACTGTTGTCTGCCAACAAAAGGTTTTGATGTTGTGAGTGTATCTCCAATATGTGATTTGAAAGCTCTTTTAAGAACGAAACGGTTACAGGTGTGTCATTGACGAATGCTCGCGATTTGCCGTTTTCGTTTATTTCGCGACGAATGATTGTCTCATCTTCGTAATCAATGTCGTTCTCCTCAAAAATCTTCTCTATAGAGAGTTTTGAGATATCAAATGCTCCCTCTATTATGCTTTTTGTTGCACCGGGAGATATATTTTTTGTGTCGGGTTTTGCTCCTGCCAACAATCCCAATGCTCCCACCAATATTGATTTTCCTGCTCCTGTCTCTCCTGTTATTACAGAGAGGCCTTTATCAAACTCTATGGTGAGTGAGTCGATTAGTATATAGTTTTTTATCGTGAGTCGTTTAAGCATATTCTATCGGTTTTCTTTTCCTTTGCGTATCTGTTGCAGACGTTGTTCTTCGGTTGGATAGAGGTTCGATAATATTTTATACACCTCCTCGCGCTCGGTCTCAGGTGCTTCGGAATAGAGGTTTACCAATTCGTCTAATTTAGAATCGCAGAACATGGGCAATAAAACTGTCATTGAGTTTACCTCATAAATGGCTTTTAACTGATTTTTTATTGCATCTGTTATGTTCTTGCGACCTTTATCTACTGATACCGACATTTCGTCAAAGCCTTTTCGGTGATAGATATAGAGTAATTCTCGGTATGGGGCTGTACGCTCCTCGGTAAATGCCGCCACTATGGCTGCTCTGTTTCGATTGTTTCCAAATGCATCCCATCCTGCCTCTTGCGAACCTTGTCCCATCATTACAAATTTCTCAGCTTGTTGAAAGAACATCTCTCCTCCTTTTGGCGAGAATGTATCAAAATCGATTCCTAATATCAAGTATGCATAAAAATTTAGAATACATGTGAGGTTATTCTCAAACATATTCTCATTGAAAATCAATGGTTCATACTCTTGATATGTGAAACTGCACTCGGTATCCTTGAAATTTAATGTGGTGGTTGTGTAGTTGCTGTTATATACAGGACGACTTGCCTGTATTTGTATATCGCAATTATATCGTGTATCCTCTACCGAATTTACTGTCAGATATATTTTACACTCTATACGTTCGTTTACAGCTATTTGTGCATTGCTCCACTTTCTGTCGTTCATGTACTCGGTTATCGATTGCTCAAGCGTTTTGAACAAATCGGTATCGGCACTCTCTATTTTTGAAGAGTTTACCGTTACAGTACAGTTTAGCTCTTGCGATTTCGCTTGTATGCCAAACATTATTACCAATATGAACAATATTATGCGACGCATCAACTATTTTATAAGTTTATAGGTGTACTCCACTATGTCTTTTGCCACCTCTTTTTTATCTTTCAATGGAAAGTTTTGTTTCTCCCCTTCGCGACCTATTATGGTTATTTTGTTTGTGTCATATCCAAAACAAGCCTCTTTATCTGCAAGAGAATTTAGGACTATGTAATCCAAATTTTTCTTCTCTAATTTTGCCTGAGCATTTATCTCCTCATTGTTGGTTTCAAGAGCAAAGCCTGCCAATATCTGACTATCGCGTTTTACAGCACCTAATGTTGCTGCTATATCGGGATTTGGAACCAACTCTATTGTCATTTCGCCAGAGCGTTTTATCTTTGTTTGGCTGTATTGCTTGGGTGCATAATCGGCTACTGCTGCACACATTACTGCTATATCGGCATTTACGAACTCTTCTTGTGCTGCTTGACACATCTCTACCGCTGTTGTTACATTTATGCGATTTATTTTTGTGCTGCACGATAGGTTTACAGGACCTGAAATAAGTGTTACTTCTGCTCCTTGCGATGCAAACTCTTCGGCAATTGCATATCCCATTTTGCCTGTTGAGTGGTTTCCGATAAAGCGTACAGGGTCTATTTTTTCATATGTTGGACCTGCTGTTACCATTACCTTTTTACCTGCGTATTTTTGCCCCTTGGCAAAATAGTTTTCGAGATAGGCAACTATGTTTTCGGGCTCCTCCATTCTGCCTTTGCCTTCAAGTCCACTTGCCAAAAATCCTGATGCAGGCTCTATTATCTGATTTCCGAATGATTGTAATGTTTTCAGATTGGCTTGGGTTGATGGATGTTTATACATATCCAAGTCCATTGCAGGTGCTACAAATACGGGTGCTTTTGCCGAAAGATATGTTGTTATCAACATATTATCTGCTACTCCTGTTGCCATTTTTGCAATGGTTGAGGCTGTTGCTGGTGCTATTACCATTGCATCTGCCCACAGCCCTAAATCAACATGGCTGTGCCATTCGCCTGTATTGGCTGTAAAAAACTCAGACACTACAGGTTTGCCTGTCAGTGCCGACAAGGTAACAGGGGTTATAAACTCTTTTCCTGATGGAGTTATTACTATCTGTACCTCTGCCCCTTTTTTTATCAGCAAGCGAGTTAGATATGCTGCTTTATAGGCAGCTATACTTCCGGTTATTCCTAATATTATGTGTTTGCCTTTTAACATTATAATCCCATTTTTTTACGCTGATACTCCATATACAACTCGGTTAATACCTTTTTTGTATTTAGTGTAAATTCGCCTTTTTGCATCCAATCGTAAAAACCAAAATCTTTTGCAAATACATCAAATACCAATCGTCCTTTGTGCTTTCCGAAGTTAAAGACCGCTCGTCCTTGCTCGTCTTTTATTATTCTGCCTGCCAAATCGAGATTGTTATTATATGTTGTAAACTCCGCCAATGCACTCATATCGTTTGACAAATCGGAATATCTGTCCAACTGAGATTTTAACACCTCGTATGTTGCACGAGTATCTGCCTCGGCCGAATGTGCATTGTCGAGTTCTTTATCGCAATAAAACTTATATGCCGCGGATAGTGTACGTTGTTCCATTTTGTGAAATATTACCTGAACATCTATCTGTTTACGTCGCGAAATATCAAAATCCACGCCTGCTCTCAACATCTCCTCCACCAATAATGGCACATCAAATCGACTTGAGTTATACCCTGCCAAATCGCATCCTTTTATCTCAGCCGCTATGGTCTTTGCCACCTCTTTGAATGTGGGGCAATCTGCCACATCGGCATCTGTTATGCCATGCACCGCTGTACTTGCAGCAGGGATAGGCATCTCAGGATTTATTCGGCGGGTTTTACTCTCCTCTTTTCCGTTGGGCCATACTTTTAGATAGCTTATCTCAATGATTCGGTCGGTTGCTATATTCAACCCCGTTGTCTCTAAATCGAAAAATACTATCGGATTTTTTATATTAAGTTCCATTGCTTTTTAGACAAGTGATTTATTAGAAGTCGCCTAACATTATTGGCATTAACAATACCAACATATCCTCGTTCTCCTCGTTTTGCATAGGAACTATCACTCCTGCTCTTGAGGGGTCAGACAACTGTACTGAAACCTCTTGAGAAGCCATATTGTTCAATACCTCTATCAAGTAATTTGCACTGAATCCGATATTCATTGTATCGCCTGTGTAGCTACATGCCACGTTCTCCTCTGCTGATGTTGAGAATGAGATATTGCGAGCTGATACTATCAATTTATCGGGAGATAATTGCAATTTTACCAAACTGCTTGCTTGGTCAGAGAATACCGCCACACGACGCAATGCTGTTGTAAAGACCGAACGATCGATTATCAATTGGCTTGGGTTGTTTTGTGGTATTACAGATGCATATTTAGGATAGTTTCCTTCTATCAAACGACAGTTCAATACAAAGTTCTCAAGATTGAAACATGCGTTTTTCTCATCAAATGTGATTGTTACATCGCCATTCTCTTTTGCCAAGATGTTTTTCAAAAGCGAAGCAGGTTTGCGTGGCAAAATGAATGATGTTTGCAATCCTGTTTGTACCGACATGTTTTTAAAGCAAGCCAATTTTTGGCTGTCAGATGCTACAAATACGATATAATCGGGATGAACATCGAAATATATACCCGACATTACAGGACGCAAATCGTTATCGGCAAGTGCAAACGCTGTGTTGTTGATACCTTTCAACAATGAGTCAGAACCCATTGATATTGTTTTTGCAGTTTCGCTCAATTGCGCTCTTTGAGGATACTCGCTTCCATTAATTCCAACGAAATTGAATTTTCCGTTTTGGAAATACAAGAATATCTCCAAATTATCATCGTTAATCTCAAATGTCAATGGTTGATCGGGCAACTCTTTTAGTGAGTCGAGCAACATTTTTGCAGAGACTGCAAACAATCCGTTACCCTCAGCATCTTGCACCTCAACTGATGTTGTCATTGTGGTCTCTTGGTCAGATGCAGTCACTGTTAGTTTGTCTCCTGACAAATTAAATAAGAAGTTCTCCAATATAGAGATTGTGTTTTTTGAACTAATTACTCTTCCCACCGCTTGTAAATGAAACAATAACGATGAACTTGATACTACGAATTTCATAATTTTAATATTTATTATTTTACTTATTTTCAAACATTTATCCCACACACAAGATACAGGACATACAAAAGCAAATATAATGTATTTTTTTGATAAATACTATGTATTACAATAAAAAATTAGGCAAATTGTTGATAACTTCAGATATAAAAAACGTGGCAGATTGCCACGTTTTTCAAGTTGTTAGTTGTGAGTTTTTAGTTGTTAGATAAAAATAAAGATAAGGAATTACCTACTTTATAACTTTTACAACCTCTGAATTTACTTTCATTATCAATACCCCTCTTATGCTTGAAGGTAATGCAAAGAATCCTTTTTCTTCTGTTATTCTCAATCCTGATGATGCAAATATTCCTAACGGAAGAAAGAAAATCAAAAATACCAATATTACATGTCTACTTCTCATATTCATATATTTATAGCCAACTAAATATTTTTGGTAAGTTTATATGAGTTTACCCTAAAAAGAGTTAATAGCTATTTCGTTGATAATCTTTTTCGTAAAGCGATTAGAGAATAGATTGTTGCCACTACGGCAAATAGTGATGGAATAAGATATTTTGAAATTTCAGAATCTATTACTACTGCTTGAGTATATATTAAAAAAGCAGATACCAAAAATACTATATAGAATGATTTTTCAGGCATAAAGCCATATCTTTTACAACTTATTATCCACATATAGGTGGTGTATATCATGAAGTTCAGAGTATAGGCTATTCCCAAACCCTCCAGCCCCAAATTTAGATAGAGTAATATATTGATAACTATTGATGTTACATCTGATATTAGTTCAGTAATTAGAAATAGTTTCCCCTCGCCTTTTGCCAAAAGTATAAAGCCCAACGACCACGATATTGCTTTAAACACGACACCCGGCATTGCCCATGTTGTATAACTTGCAACAGCTACAAAATCTGATTTATAAAGCAATGGAATTATCCAATTCTGCAACACTAAAAACAGTGTTACAATGGGCAAAAGCATCAATAGCGAACTCTCCATTTGACGCGAAACTTGGAGCGATAATTGCTCTCTGTCGTTATGTACCGATGCCAATCGAGGATAATACTCGGTTGACATTGCTATAAATATAAGTCCTACATATCGTGTTACAAGCGTAAATCCAGCTTGATAATACCCAACCTCTGTCATTGATGCGTATCGGTTCATCCAAGCAATAAGTACATAATTCAAAAAGGTGGTCATAAAACCACTTATTGTCATATATACTCCCAATTTAAGCATTGGAGCTCCCTCATTAAATGCAGTCTTGACTGTTGTTTTTTCAGATTTTAGATTGGATTTTTTTGATGCAATGTAATTGAACAAGAATGTAAATAACGATGCTAACAAAAGCGATGGCACTACTCCTCGCAATCCTAAATAATAATAGAGAGGTATTGATACCAAAAGCGAGGTTACACTACCTGCCACCGTTGAACGCGCAAATATTTTTAGTTTTTCAGAGCCTTGCAATATTGCTTGTTCGCCCGATGCCAATGCATTAAACAGCAATGCGGCTGATAAAAACACAAAGCTCCAAATGTTTTGGTCGTTACCAAATGTTACTTTGCTTAATAATGGTGCTGCTCCTATAAAGACCATTGCTCCAAACAGACCCAAAACCAAAGAGAGTTTTCGAACAACCCCCGAGACTTTACGCAATAGCTCCTCCCCTTTTTTATGTGCGGTTGCCACATCTCGAACAGAACTTTGTCGCAACCCCAAATTTGTTAGTGACGAAACCATTTCGACAGAGCTATTAAAAAGGCTTATCATACCAACGCCTTCTGCTCCTAACAAAAGGGCTATGATCTTATTCCGAATCAAAGAACAGAGCATATTTATCACTTGCACTCCTCCAAAAAGCGAGGTTGCTCCAATGATTTTTCTGTATATGCTTTTGCTCTCTGCCATCTGATTTAAAGTTCTATTTTGTACGAAGCATATATTGTTGCAGACGCTCCAAAGCCCTCTTTCTGCGATAGTAATCCGTTATTAAGCACCTCTCCTCCATCTTCAGTTGAGATTCCGAAATCGAAATATTTTGATTCTTTATAACGCTCCTTTATAAGATACGAGAACAATAAATCCAATGCTGATAGATTACGTCCTTTTTGAGATGATGCTATATATTGCGAATGTACACATCCGCCTGCTTCATATATCACAACTCCTGCCAATATCTCCCCATCTTTTGTTGCTGTATAGAGCCTTATATTTTCAGGGAAACGACTTTTTAAAAGTGTTATCTCCGAAATGCTATGAACGGGAGAGACCGAGTGTCGTTGTTTTAAATTTGAGGTGAGAATATCCCAAAATGGAGAAAAATCACTCTCCTCTTTTATCTCGACACTGTTTGATAGAGCCTTTTTTACCCCTCTGTTTCGAAGAGAGCTAAAGGATACCTCCTCATCGAGATTTATTGTCGAAGATATACCACATGTTGTTATTTGAGCATTATTTCTGAATAGTGCGTATAAATCTTCCTCTGATGGTTTTATGTGGTAGATATGTGGTATCGGCTTATATATCAACTCCTCAAACCCGAGGTTGTGATAATAGGCTATAAGTTTTTCGAAGATTTCGAGTACAACTGCACCCTTACAACGCGAGGTCATTATAACCCCACCATATGTCAAACCTTGATGCGAATATATGGTTGTTCCTTGTTCATTTGCAGGAAACAATCCTATTATATCTCCATCCATTTCGAATATCAAGGAGTGGTCTATGAACCTATCTGAATGGTAATCGAGATATTTTCGATTTATCAGAAATGTTCCATTTCGAGAATCGGATACAGTTTTGTTCCACTCCTCCTCCATTGTCGGATGGTATCGTTTACATAACAGTGTACTCATACTTCTTTATTTATTCTCCCAACCATAATTCGGGATTCAATTTTGTTGTCTCTTTCCATATTTGGAAGTGAAGCAATGTTGAATTATTGTCTTCGGGATCGGAATATATTTTTCCTATTGCTTGACGTGTTTTAACCTTATCTCCGGTCTTAACATACACCTCTTTTAGATTAGAGTAGATAGTCAGATAGTTTCCGTGACGCACTATTACTGAACTGTTATAACCAGGCAATACAAATATTCTGGTTACCTCTCCGTCAAAGATGCTTCGTGCAGATGTTCCCGGTTCGGTCTTTATTACAATTCCACTATTGTTTACCTCTACATATTTCAACTCGGAATGTTGTTGTTTTCCGTAGTGACCAACTATCATATATCTACCCGACAACGGCATTGGTAATTTACCCTTGTTTTGTGCAAAGTTTGCTGCCAACACCTGTTCTTCTTTTGTCATCTTATATCCACTATATGTATCGGATTTTGCTGATGGATTAGAGGTGTTTGCCTTTGCCGATTTTCTTGCCTCCTCTGCTATCAATTTCTCAATTTGTCTATTCAACTCGGCAGCTTGGGCTTTCTGTCTTTCCAACTCTTTAAGGAGTGCCTTTTCGTTCTTTTTAGCTTTTGTTACAACGGTTTTTTGTTTCTCCTCTTTTGTTTTTAGTCTATTGGTCTCGGCTGTTCGTTGCTGTACTGTTTTGTTCTTTTCCGCTTGTAGTTTCTGTAACTCTTTGCGTTTTCTTTCAAGTTCTTCTTGCTGACGCATAATCTCTTGTGCTTGATTTTTTCGCCAAGCCGAGAACTCCTTTAAGTATCTTGCTCTGCGTAGTGTTTGCGTAAAAGAGTTTGCCGAGAACAGGAATATGAATATGTCGTAACCTGAATTTTTACGATATAAACTCTGCATTGATTTTGCATAGTCGTTCTTTTTATTGGTAAGATCTTTCTCTGCCAATTCGATTTTACGAATAAGCACATTCTCTTCCCTACGCAAACGACTTATTTCGCCATTCAGCTTGCTTATGGCTTTACGTTGCTCTTTAATCTCTGCTGTTATCACGTTTAATTCAGATAGAGATTTTTTTGCTTCGCGTTGAGCCTCTTTTAATTTTTTACTTGTATTTGCCACCTTTTGCTCAGCCTTGCTCTTTTGTTCTTTCAAGGTCTTTACGCTTGTCGATGCCGAATAAACTTGTGGCATTGCTATCAACAAAGCTAAAAGTAGTGACAATATTCTTTTTATCATTGTTCTATATATATTTTCCGATTATATCTTCTAACGAAACTCTTTTGTATCTTGATGATACTTGTGTCTCTTTTACTACCTTTTTATTCCACTCGGTCGAAATTCCTGTCAACTTAACAGAGATGGGCGAACCCAATTGAGGTATATTTGATTTTATGCTTACCTCGGTTGGTTGAAAATTGCCTGATGCATCGGCACTTCGCTTAAGGTATTCACAATTTAAGAGATCGGTTACTTTATAGCTGACTACCGTATTTTGTAATACTCCCTGCATATCGCATGAGAAAGTAACTGACGCCGACTCCCCTATATTGCTTCTCATTAGATAGCCGTTTTTGCCATTAGTAGTCCACATGAATTCAGAATACTTATCGACGGTTAAAGTATCTCCGACGACAAAGGGTTGTCCCAATATTAATTTTTGCAACTCTTTTATTCCACAGCCTTGTGGCAATTTATTCTTTATTGCTGCAATAGACTCTTGAGCCGACAATGAGTTTATTTTATCTATAACATATAACGAATCGGGAGTAATCATTATTCTAAACATCTCTATCCCCAATAGAGGTTGAAGAGATATTTGTATATACTCGCCATTTATCATCTTAATTTGAGCTTTTGAGCTTATCTTATCCAATGCAACAGAACACTTTATTGTTGCTGTTTCATACTTGGGTTGTTGCTCAACTATTTTAGAAAACAGTATCTCCTCTTCAGTTATTTCAGCGGATTTTGACGTGGCGCTTTTCTCAATGGTTCGACATGATGTTACCGACAGCATTAAAGCTGTCACAACCAACGAAACAACACCGATTATGTTTTTTATTTTCATCTCTTTTCAATATAGGTTTTAGTCTCTATCTTCTCTTTCAAAGATTCTCTTACACTCTCTTTGGGAGTTATCTCTAATGCCTTTTGCCAAAAGATCAGTGCATCTTCGGTTTTACCCTGATGATACAATACATCTCCGTAATGCTCCAATACTTCGGGATTTCTATCTGCTCCATTTTCTATTGCTCGCTTTATATACAGCTCAGCAAAAAGATAATTGCCTTGTTTAAAATATATCCATCCATATGTATCGAGATAGACAGGATCGTTTGGTTTGGCTTTTATTGTCTTTGCGCTCATCTGCTCTGCCAGACGCAAATCTCCTCCATTCTCTGACAAATAGTAGGCATAGTTATTCATCAGCATAAAGTTATTAGGATTTAATTTATATGAGAGTTCATAATACTCTCCTGCTTTATCGACAACTCCTTCGTTAAAATATATATCTGCCAAATAGGTATATATTTCGGAAAGAAAAATTGGTGATGATGAATATCTGCTTGCTGCTTGTTTAAGATTCTCTATTGCTTTGTCAATCTGTTTTGATGCATGATAGTATGCAGAGGCTTGAAGAACAAATGTTGAGTCTGATTTTGCCATAAAATTATCTATTGCGGTATTCATGGCGTCGTAATCACCACTATAATACAGTATCTGTATCATCTGCTTTTCAATAGCATCATTGTCCGAATCGATATACAGTGCAGATTGACATTGTTCTACAGCTTCAGTATATTTATTCAACAACATAAGGACATTTGCATACAACTCTTTTAATGATACTTCGCGAGGATATTGCTCTATCAGCGATTTAAAAACCTTATCTGCCGCTTGTAACTCCGCAACATCGTTGTTTTGCAAAAAATATGAGATATACTCTTTTAGAATATCCTCTTTTGCTTCAAATGCAATTTCAGGACACTCCAACACCTGTTGCATTGTATTCTTTACGCTATCTTCATCTTGTTTGTACTTGTAGTATTCCAACTCTGTTATCAAAGATATGCAACCAGAATCCAAACTTTTTATCTTTTCAATCAGCTCGCGACCTTTTTGTATGCTACCCGATGAGATATATGACATAGCCAAATATTGCAGATAATCAATATTTTCGGGGTATGCATCTGACAATCTTTTCAACTCTACAATTGCCTTATCGTACTGTTTAAGGTATTCGTAAATACCCGCTTTTGATAGTGCTACATACTCTATGTTTTCGGTCAGATTCTCTATCTTATCATAACACGCCATAGCATTATCCACATCACCCATTGAGAGATATGCGTTAGACATCTTCAGATATAGATTCTCATCGTTAGGATTGTTTTTGACAAGTCTCTGATATATATCCAATGCCTGTATATAATCTCCTACCTTTATGGCATTTTCAGCAGCCTCTACATTGTAGTAATAGTTTGTGGTATCGAGAAGTGCTGCTACCAACACTGCATTATAGTACTTCTCAGGCATATTCAAGGCTCTGTAATACGATGTGAGTTTATAACGAGCCTCCTGATTCGTGTCATCCTCCTTAAGAGCCTTCTTTAAAATTTCAAAAGCCACAACAAATGAATCGGGAGATTGTGTCTGCTCCAATCGTTGAGCCTCAAGCAAAAGATAAGTTGTTTTATCTCTATTCTTTTCTATCTCTTTTTTACGGGCATACACCACACCTGTTGATGTAAACAAAAACACCAACAACAAAACAAATATCCGTATTCTGCTCAATGAATACATTATTATTTCACTCCTGTATGTCCAAAGCCTCCTGCTCCGCGTTCGCTATCCTCAAGAGTTTCGGTCTCCTCCCACTCTACTCTTGTATATGGAGCTACCACCATTTGACAGATGCGTTCGCCATCCTCTACAACAAAATCCTCTTGCGATAGGTTTATTAGAATAACACCAACCTCGCCTCTGTAATCGGCATCAATTGTTCCGGGTGTATTCAATAGTGTTATTCCTTTTTTTATTGCCAATCCGCTACGTGGACGTAATTGTGCTTCGTATCCTTCGGGCAACTCAATATATAAACCTGTTGGTATTATCTTACGCTCCATTGGTTTTAGAACAACCGATTCTGAAAGATTTGCTCTTACATCCATTCCCGCAGCATGCAATGTGCCGTATTCGGGCAACGCATGTTTTCCTTTATTTATAACTTTTACTTTTACCATCTTTTACTATCTTTTTTTTTAAAATAATATTTAAAGTGCGAAGATAATAAATATGAGTGAGTATAACAACTTATCAGAATTTAAATTCAGTTGGTAGTTTTAATTAGTTAGAGATATTAGTCTTATTGGTATAATTAGACTAATTAGTTATATACTTTAATGAAAATCCCTTGCTTCTTCTTTTTCGGACACAGCGTGCAATCAAGGCAATTACCAAGTAATTAGAATTGACTAAATGTCAATTCGTGCCGCAGATTGGGGAGCACAGTGCTCTGTGCGACGGAGTTTGTATCCCTACTTGCTTGGTTGCGATATCGCATTGTATTATCACTGAAAAAAGTTGACTCGGCGGTAGGGACACACGATCGTGTGTCCGAAATTACTTCATTGTCTGATAAGACTTTTGGCAAACATGGTTTGCCATTTAATAGCCGTAGGTTTTTAAACCTATGGAAAAAGGGATAGTCCTTTTATGCGTCTGGAGGACGGGGAACCTATATCTCTGCTTCCCCGTCTTTGCTATTATATTTGCCTTACGAAATTAAAGGTTAAATTTGTAAACTATTAAATACATTTATTAACAAAAAGAACCTCCTAATGTCGCGTTAACCTATCCGTCTTTCAAGAGTATAGACTCTATCGTCTGTTGCAGGTACGACA
>JAFYRT010000019.1 GCA_017546805.1 Muribaculaceae bacterium
AACTAACAACTAACAACTAACAACTATTTAACCACTTTTAGGCTCTCCTCGCCTACTTTCACAAGCAATACTCCGGTTGCAGTGGTTTTTATTGTAGTTACTGAGTCTTCGCTGATTGCGTTAGTTATTACTGTTCCGTTTGCAGAGTAAAGAGTCACTGTCTCTCCTGCTGTTGTTCCGTAGATTTTTATCTCGTTTTCCAAAACAACTGCTTTAAGTGTTTGTTCTGCCACCTCTGTCGAAATAATTCCTGTCACCCCGCTGAAGTTTGCTACAATCTCGGTATTTGATGAGATAGTTGCTGTGTATGGATTCTCAATTGAAACCTCTACTCCGTTTATAGTCCAGTTTTCGAATTGATATCCCTCTTCTGCTGTTGCAGTTACTGTTACTTGGTCGTTTGCAAAGGCATAAATTGAGTTACTTGATGCACTACCCATTGTTGCATCAGCCGATGATGCAGTTACTGTAAACATTTGTGGCAACGAGAATTGGTTATCCAAATATGATATGCGGTTGCCTACATATTGTCTTAGGAATGTAACCTCTGCCTCATATGAACCACGTGCTGCAAGCTCGTTATATACAATCTTGTTCAAAATATCCCATTTTTGGAAGTTGTTTTGTTGAGACATTTGCAAGTAGTTTTCTGTTGAGTTGATGTAGTTTATCATAAACTCTTTAACTCCTGCTTTACGAACCTCTGCCCAACGTGCTTTTACGTTTGCTTGAAAATCTGCATCTTGCCACCAACGTGCAATCCAAGTTTTGGGGTCGTGTGCATATGTGCGCATTAATTTGTTTGTTGCATCACCTAAACGGCTGTCGTTATTGAATGCTATATCGAAATCCCATAGCGGACCAAATTTAAATACATCGTTGCGCTCTTTATACATATATGTACTCCACCAAGCATCAGAGTTTCCGAACAACTCACATGCGATGTACCAATCCACCATTGATGCCTCGTCGATGTATTTTCTCCAGCCTGTCTCTGCATTTGTGTAGCTTGTGCTGAATAGAGCATTTTCCATTTGTTGAGTATAGTTAGAGATATAGTAACTTTGGTCTGAGTTTATCTCGTCATCTTTGGGGTATTTGATTGTAACCTTCATTCCCTTGGTTGTTTGGAACCATGAGATTTCGCTATCAGCAAATCCGTCAACCTCTATCAAGTATCCGCCTGTTATTTCAGGGTCATTGATTGTTGTGGTTTCGTCTTGCTCGGTTACGGGTACACGTTTTGATTTCACCTCTACTTGGTCGGTTAGCATATAGTTACCCAAGTTCTCGCCATTCAATACAACGTCAACGAATGTTACCGATGGAGTAAATCCGAACTCAAACATATTTCGTGCTGTCTCAAATGCAAGGGCGTTACGCATAAGTGTTTTATCGGCATAGTTTGCCAACAACACCCAGTTTTTCTCTTTTGCTTCGTTGCCCAAGAATTTGATTTTTTTGTCGAATTTCAAGCGGTATGGTTTTTTTGCCATTCCCCATGTTGAGTTTCCGCGTCCTTTTATCTCAGCCAATACATCTGTGATATTGTCATCAGCATTTTCTGCTCCACGAACCGAAACGTATGCAGTAACATAATCTTCTTTGCTTACAACAGGAACGCCACCCTCTGTATTGATGTAGATTGTGGGAACATTTGTTATTTGAGGATATTTATCTGTGAAGTTTGCAACCACATTCATATCTTTTGTAACTGCTGCTGTGTATGGGTTATCGAACGATACAATTTTTCCGTCAACAGTCCAATTTACAAATTTGTTGTCGCCTGTTGCTGATGCAGTAAACACTACCTCTGTATCCTCTACCAACTCTCCTGTTTGTGATGCTGTTGCGCTACCCATATCTGCATCGTTTACAGATACACTTACATTGAATGATCCCAACTCACGGAAGTTTGCAACATATGCTTTGTCTCCCTCTGTTATGTCGGTATATGAGGCATTTGTTGACACCTCTTCTCCTGCAACTGTCCAATTTATGAATTTATATCCTTCAAAAGGAACTGCAGTAATAGCTACAGGATCAGTTTGGTCTGTAACCTCGGTTACACCCTCGCTTCCAATGTAAGCTGTTCCCATATCTGCGTTGTTTACAGATACTGAAATTTTTCTTTCTGCAACTTTTGACGACTTATAAACCTCAAACTCATATAGCACAAGCCATGAACCTCCTGGCTCCACAATCAACATTCTTACATATTTTGCGGCATAACCTTTTGCATTTATGGTAACAATATACAACCCTGTATAAGTATCATACTTTGCAACGTTATTTGGCACTACCTCAGACCCTTCAACATCTGCCCAAGTTAAATTATCAGTTGATACTTGCACCTTAAGTTTGGCAGGGCTGTAATAATAGTGATTGTTTCCGAAGAAGAATTTCACATTATCCAATTGAACCTCTTCCGGTAATGTTACTGTTACTGTAGTTCCTACTTCTTGGCTATTCAACGACTCAAATCTTGTAGAATATACTCCATCGATAAGTTTATCAGCAGTATTATTTGAGTAAGGTTGAACACTTACCTCTGCCGAAACAGGAGATACTTTTTCTACGTCTTGTGCCAATAGTGTTTGGCAAGTGAACAATGCCATTACTGACATTAAAACAACTTGTAATAGTTTTTTCATAATAGTTATTTTGTTTGATTTTTTTGAACATAATTATCAGTGTACAAATTTATACGAAATTATTTAAAATAGCAACCTTATTATTGAATTAGGAATGAGGAATGAGGAATGAGGAATGAGAAATTAGGGGACACTATCCATAATTTTGTGTAAATAGAGATTACAGGGTTCAGTATGAACCTTGTAATTTTTTTATTAATAACTTTGTAAAATTTGAAAACAGAATTCAGATATAAAGGTGGTATCTGAATCCTGTTTTCTCATTTACACAATCTATTGAACACTGCCAATTAGGGATTAATTTCTAATTAGCACGAAGTGCCGTACTAATTCCTAATTGCGACAAAGTCGCGAACTAATTTCTAATTTAAGTATATCCGACAGTTACTTCACCACTTTAAATACCTGTTCTCCAATTTTTATTATCAGAACTCCTTTGACAGAAGTGCTTATGGTTGTTATCTCTCCTTCACTAACACCATTTGATATGACCATTCCGTTGGCTGAATATACAGCTATTGGTTCGCCTTGCGTTGTTCCGTAAAGTTTTATCTCATCACCTAACACAGCAACTTTTATTTGTTCTGCGTTATTTGCTGAATCTATACCCGACACAACCTCAAATACCGCAACAAAATTGGTATGCTCGGTAATGGTCGGCTGGTAGATGGACTCTGTTGATACAACCTCTCCGTTTACTGTCCAATTTACAAATTCATAACCCTCTTTTGGTGTAGCCATAAGGGTTACAGATGAGCCTTTTTCAACCGAATTTGAAGATACATCTACAATACCCTTAACTGTATTCTCCGAAGTGGCTGTTACATATAAATCGTACAAATCATCTATATATCCCTCTGTAAAGACAAATGGTATTGAAATGTATTTATTTGAACCCTCTGATATAATCTGCACATCGTACAAACATGCCACCAAATCTTTATTTGCGCCTCCACTCAACAGTTTATTATCATCGTCAGGAGCGGACTCAAAATCCCAATAACCAATAAGAGTTTCATCTGTTACAGTATCGATATGTTCCATAGCTGCCTTAACCTCGTCTTCAGAAAGGACTTTTTTGTACAAACGAACCTCATCAATTGTTCCGTCTATTGGCGCACGCCCATATGCAAGACCTCCAACCATTATAACATTAGATGATTTCCAGCTATACAATGATTGTGGAGCTGTGGATGAACCTATTTTCTTTCCGTTAACAAACAATTCAAATGTTCTATTGCTGGTATATCCACACGCCATTGCCACATGATACCATTTTTGAGGTTCAAACTTAACATAAGTTGGGGTTGCAACAGAGGCTCCGTATGATGCCATAAGTCGATAATCGAAAAGCCAATTGCCCTCTTCAGCAACATCTCCTTGATCATTTGTATCCCCTTCGTTTGCAATCACACTCCACAAATAGCCCCAATCACTTGCTGGGTAACCATCTTGTGGAGAGCGAATGTTTATAAATTGAGTACCCAGGTAATCATGATTGAATTCATTGAAATATATCCAAAATGCAAGAGTAAAGGGTGTTTGATTGTTAAATCCAAGCTGATCGGCAGGAATACCAAACGCTTTTCCTTCCAACACTGCTCCTTGAACTGTAGCTCCGAATTCAACAAAGTTAGCCACGAATTCAGAATTTGCAGTAACAGGTACAGTACAACTGCTCTTGGTTGAAACTGTTTTTCCGTTAAGTGTCCAATTCAAGAATCTATATCCCGGTTTGGCTGTTGCTGTAAGGGTTACGCTACCACCCTCTTCTACCTCAGATGCCGAAATCTCAGCCATACCCTTTTCTTCATCTGACGGTATTGCCGATACAGAGAAGATTAGTTGCGACAAACCAAATTCATCATCAAGGAAGCCGACACGACTTGTTACATAATTTTTCAAGAATTCAACCTCTGCCGCATACGAACCTCGTGTTGCAAGTTCGCGATACACTTTTGTATTTAGGATGTTCCATACCTGGAAGTTATTTTGTTGCGAAGTTTGCAGATAATCGGCTGTATTATCAATGTAGTTTGTCATAAATGCCGCTACTCCTGCTTTACGCAACTCCTCCCAACGTGCTTTTACTTTTGCCTGGAAGCCTGCATCTTGCCACCAACGTGCAATCCAAGTTTTGGGATCGTGTGCATATGTGCGCATTAGTTTGTTTGTTGCATCACCCAAACGATCATCGTTATTGAATGCTATATCGAAATCCCATAGCGGACCAAATTTGAATACATCGTCACGCTCTTTGTACATATATGTACCCCACCAAGCGTCAGAGTTTCCGAACAACTCACATGCGATGTACCAATCCACCATTGATGCCTCGTCGATGTATTTTCTCCAGCCTGTCTCTGCATCTGTATAGTTTGCACCGAACAGTGCATTCTCCATTTGTTGTGTGTAGTTTTTGATATAGTAACTTTGGTCAGAGTTTATTTCATCGTCTTTGGGATACTTGATTGTTACCTTCATTCCTTTGGTTGTTTGGAACCATGAGATTTCGCTATCGGCAAATCCGTCAACCTCAATCAAATATCCTCCTGTTATTTCGGGGTCAGATGAGGTTGTGGTTTCGTCTTGCTCGGTTACCGGTACGCGTTTTGGTTTCACCTCAACTTGGTCGGTTAACATATAGCTTCCTATATTCTCGCCATTAAGCACTACATCAACGAATGTTACCGATGGAGTGAAACCAAAGTCAAATATATTGCGTGCGGTCTCAAATGCAAGAGCATTACGCATAAGAGTTTTATCGGCGTAGTTTGCCAACAACACCCAGTTTTTCTCTTTTGCCTCGTTACCCAAGAATTTGATTTTCTCATCGAATTTCAAACGGTATGGCTTTTTAGCCATTCCCCATGTTGAATTTCCACGTCCTTTTATCTCGGTTAACACCTCGGTGATGTTGTCCTCGTCGTTTTTTGCTCCACGAACGGTTACATAAGCCGTTACATAATCCTCTTTGCTTGTTACTTCTACTCCACTCTCTGTATTGATATATATTGTTGGTACATTTGTAAGCTTTGAATAAGCATCGGTAAAGTTTGCCACTATATCAACATCCTCTGTTATGGCCACCTCATATGGATTGGCTGTTGAGACAACCTCTCCGTTTATTGTCCAATTCACAAATTTGCATCCTCCGCCAGGATTTGCAGTGAACAAAATCTCTTCTCCCTCATACACATTACCGGTTTTTGAGCCAATTGCATATCCCTGTTTGATATTTGCCGATGATACTTTCACATCGAATATTTCAGAAATATCGAAGTTTGCCACATATGATTTATTACCTTCTGTTACATCGTAAAAGTGAGGATTGGTTGACACCACCTCTCCGTTTAGTGTCCAATTCAAAAACTTATATGATGGATTAGCCGGAGTTGCCACCAACACAAGAGGTTCTATGTTGTTCGAAACAGTTGTCATACCTTGGGTGTAAATATAGGCTGTTCCCATTGTTGAACTGTTTACCGATACAGAAATTGCTCTTGGTGCAATATCTACAGGATAAGCATATACCTCAAACTCTTTCATCAGCAAAGACTGATATGTTCCAGAGGTAATATACATTCTCAAATATTTTGCCACTACGGGCGAGGAGATATATTTCGATATCAAATATCCTGAAGCTTTCTGATGATATTTTGCTTCACTTCCACTAAAACCTGTTCCCTCAATATCAAACCAATGCTTGTTATCTACCGAAGCTTGTATTTTTGCCGTTGACGGACGCTGATATGTATCAAAAAAGAGATTGACTCTTCCGATTACAGATTCTTGTGCTAAAGCTACCGTAACTGTTGAACCGACAGATACATAATTCTGTGTCTGGAAATAGGTGTTATATTTACCATCTATTATATTACTTACCGCAGAAGTTCCACCCTGCGCTAAAGATAACTCTGCCGCTATTGTTTGTATTTTTTTTAAAGCTACTTGGAAGTTTGCGACATACTCAATTTCTGAATTTACAATAAAAGTATACTCAGGGCTAATACTAACAACGTTTCCGTCCACTGTCCAATTTACAAACTCATACCCCTCATTCGGGTATGCTATAAGTGTTATCTCCTCGCCTTCGTACAATTGTCGGTTTATCTCTATGACACTACCCATTGTGGGATTGCTTGAGATTATACTAATATCATATTTAGGCAGCTCTTCAAAATTTGCAACATAGTGATGAGTTCCGGGAATTGTACACAAATAGTCAAGCTCGGTACTTACCACCACACCATTCAAGGTCCAATTCAAAAACCTACAATTGCTATATGATTGCGCCCTAATAAGAACAGGCTCTGTTTGATTTGTTACTTCGTTGATTTCTATATAACCTATAAAGGCATTACCCAATGTTGGATCATTCTCCGATACACTGATATTGTACGGTAATAATTCTGAGAAATTGGCAACATATGCTCTGTCTTCTCCAAACAAATCAATATATGTGGCCTCGGTACTTACCACCTCGCCATTCACTGTCCAACTTTCAAACATATAGCCTTCGGCAGGAATAGCCACAAGATTAACAGCCCCCGATTTATTCTCAACCTTTGTTACCCCTTCCTCTCCGATATATGCCGTACCCATCTGCGAATTGTTTACCGATACGGATACAGTTCTTGGTGTAATATCCGCCTGTTGTCCATACACCTCAAATTCATAAAGATATAAATAAGAGTTTCCTTTCTCTACAATTGCCATTCTTACATATTTAGCAGCATATGCACTTACGTTTATTGCAACACAATAAGAGTTTTTGTCAGATTCATACTCCACTGCATTGGCAACCGTAACTTCAGAACCTGCCACATCGGTCCATACCACATTGTCCGGTGATACCTGTAATTTTATTTTTTTTGGACAATAATAGGTCGTATTTCCAAAATATAACTTTACTGTTTGCAATTGGCACATATCATCCAAGGTTAATGTAGCTGTTGTTCCTTCCGACTGATAATCATACGACTCAAAACGGGTTGAATAAGATCCATCTATAATCTTATCTGCAGTATTTGTTGACCATGCTTTAACACTTACCTCGACTGCTCGAATATCCAATTTTGCTGCCAACATTTGTTGGGTGGCAAACAATGCCATCACAGACATTAAAACAAATAGTAATACTCTTTTCATAATCAGCATATTTAGGGGTTATCTCGCTATAAAAGTATGAAAAAAGTTTTAAAAGAGCAATAAACACATACAAAAATATATAGGGGGGGGGTAAATATTTGATTATCAAGAGATTTTTTTTGCAAATTAGGAATTAGGAATGAGAAATTAGGGATTAATTTCTAATTGGTACGAAGTGACGTACTAATTCCTAATTGCGACAAAGTCGCGAACTAATTGTTGCGAAGCAACGTACTAATTCCTAATTGTGGCTTTAGCCACGAACTCACTCCTAATTTAAATTAACTACTTAAGCCTCTGCAATAATTTGTCGGCAAAGGGGAAAGACCCATTTTCGAGCAACATCTTCAAATCGATTTGTCCCATTTTAAAGAGGTCTAATAAAAACTCGTTTGAGGCAATACGATATACCGGCGACGATACCGATTCGGTTATATTTATGTCAAACTCCGCATTTTTGACCTCCTCCTCGCCTATCTTCTCCAACACTTCGAGACTATCTTCTCCTACAATCTTTTGGTATCGCTCCATATCGTAGTATTGTTGTATTGTCTTCACAAGTTTGGTATCGCGGTCCACTCTAAAACATTTGAAACTCTCAAATAGATCAACAAGATTTAATGATGAATTTTGTATTTGCTGTGCATATAGTGCATATGGTGTTCCCGACGGAGCGGCCTTACCCTGCATGGCTCCATGCACTCCCGATATATTATCGAACATTCTCATCTGAAGATTGAGCATATCATATGCTCCTACGTTTGTTCCGTTAACCGATATCTGTTGCGGCACAGGAGAGCCCGGACGCGGACGATACATTATTATTCCATTGTAACGAGTCCACTCCTCCATTACATCGCGAATTGTCATACCGTCTGGAATTTGGTCTTCGGGGAATAGCAACACTCCTTTTGCACTTGAACCCATTATAAAGTCGAGCATGGTTATCATTCGGTTTATATAACGTTGTTGGTCAATTACATCTTCCACCAAAGAGTGTACCTCGCCATCCACCAACGGATATAGTTTTATCACATATGGGTGAGAGCCATGCCAATAGGGTGTTTCTCCCTCGTCAAGGATATGCCCCAATGGAGAGAGATGACGATAATACCAGACCTTATCAATGAACCATTGGGTATTTATCAAAGGAACTTCTTCTTTACCCACACCCTGCTCTGCAGCCTCTCTTATTCGTCGGGCATTCTCTGCCTCAATATCATCCAACGCTGTTATTTCGGCTTTGTATATTGTTCCCGAAAGGGTATCGTGACATTTTAAACGCTCTCTGCTCTCGTTGTGCCAAACCTCTATTACTCTGCACATATTATTTTCTGATGGAGTATAAAAATCGAGGTTATCTATAGGCTCTTTCGACAATGTGGGATAGCGTCTCTCAAACTCAGCATCCCTCACATCGCTATATATTTGACGTAATGCCACCGCTCGTTCTCTGTTTCCTTTTGCGTAACGCGATATTAAATCGGCTATAGGCATATCGTGCAACTCACCTATTAGATTGCAATCATTGTGGCGAATATCGCTCATTTGATTAAAAAAAATTCGAGAAGGCGCTACCTCATCAACCCAAACATCGGTTTTTCCATTGCGTGTCTCGTACAATATTTTATGGGCGCAACTACCCGATATAACAAACTCCTCAAGAGTGCGACCATCCAATTCCCAAACCCTGTTATGCTGATGTGCATACTCTACGGCATTGCTCAAAATCTCGCCAAGGGTTTGCTCGTTTCTGTCGCGAGCCACACAAACAGGCTGGGTTATCATTGAGCGAAATTGCCCAACTATGTTTTTTACCAACTGCCTGATGAGGTTATTCTTCAAAGGAACCTTTCCCTGCTCCTTAAGATACTGCTCCTCGGTTATGGTACGACCGTCGGAGAGAGTTATCAAATCGCTCCACTGACGACCAAAGGTGTAGTTACGGTTTCGGATACGGTTTTCGCGAAACTCCTGTAACTCATCCCATGCTCTGTATGCCATCAGCAACGACTCTTTATCCTCCTTGAAATTTTGCTCTTTAACTCTTTTTTTCTCGTCTTGTTGTGGTAGTAAATTCGTTTTGTTAAAACGCCTGAAATCAATCTTTTTTTGCTTCTTCATAACTAATCTGTTTTTAATGTTTTTTGTGATGCAAATAAAAGATGTGCGAGTTATAATTCGGTGTTATATCTATCTGTTCTCGCCTGTTATCTTCATATAATTTTACCAGCTCATGCAACTGCTCTTGGTCTATTTTTGCTCAAAATTTTAATTGAAGTTTATTATGGAAAAGTTTTCGAAAGAGATTGAACTTTTAGGCATCTCGAATAGCAATGTTGCTGATATTTGTGAAGATGGCGCATGTTGCGATATTATAAATATGCGCAACAGCAATGGCATATGGAACGTTTGCAATATGCCCGAAAAGATTATTGAGTGTGATAATGGTTTGTGTAAATTTGTTCATTGCAACAACGACTTCTCTCACCTGATATCCTACGATGGAAGTAGGGTATATTGGGAAGCGAATATTAATGAGAATGTGTGCGAAAGAGTAAAAACTCCCATTGCAGAGATTGACGATGTTGTATCGTTTGAAGCAATGGGCAATGTTCTTGTTTCGGTTTGTAAAAGCGGAAATCAATACTCCATATTTAATAATGGGGTATATTCTCATATTGGCAATATTGAGACTCCGTTATTGAATTTCAGACTTAAAAATTTTATAGAATCGAGCCACTACCTTCCGGGAATCACCCTGCCAACATATATGAGCAGTACAATAAGCAATGTACTAAATTATCAGCATATAGCAAAGACATTCTATGAAACCACCGTAATGGAGATGGCAAACAGCGCCAATAAGGATAAATGTTTTAACTCTCCGTTTTTGATAAGATACGCAATACGCCTTTTTGATGGTTCGTATATTAAACCCTCTGCCCCAATCCTTATGTTTCCCGAACAAAACATAAAAGAGGTCTTTAGAAGGAATATTACGATAGAGTCAACAGATGCAGGATACGTGACATCGCCATTATACACAACATATAAGAACTATTATCTCTATTTCGAAGCAAGTTCGTTACCTTCGGACGAATGGAATGATATTATAAGCAGCATAGATGTTTTTATTTCTAAACCATTGTCAATTGCATCGGATAATTTCTACGATGTGAAAGAGCATGGCATTTCTGCCGATAACAAGACGTTCTATGTGGATTTGGAGCTTCCTACGCTATCAGACAAAGAGATTAAAAAGAAGATTGCCGAGGAATCGCTTTTTTTCAAGATTGCATCATATAAATTGTCGGAACTAAGGGAGGAGAAGACTTTTGAAGATCCTATCATCTCACCGGTTTCGATTGATGAGATTCCAACTCAAGAGGCTCTTGCCATAGACAATTTCTCGCACTACAACTTTAGTGGAGATGTATGTTTTTTATATAATTCACGATTTCATGTTGGCAATATTCGCAGATATTTACCTCTCCCTTTTAATATCTCGAGTTTTATTGTTCCACAAAACATGTTTAACGGACACACAAGCGAATGCGAGATTAAGGGTATAACTAATTGTCATATCAGAGTTCTGGTAAAAGCAACTTCAGAAGATAAATATATTGAGACCGATTGCACTGTCTCAAAAGAGGGATTTTTAACTCCGTTTATATCATATCCTGATAGCAGAGCCATCCAAATGGAGATATGGCTTAAACATGAAGATGGAACAAAACGTTACATTTCCCTTCCGCTTATCAGGTCAACCGTGGAGAATATGGCATATTTCATCAATGATGAATATAAGGGCATTGAGCCAACAGAGTTCGAAGGAGAGATACCAACAGAAAAGAGATTCGATTATGACTATTTCCCAAATTTATTAAGAGTGTCGAACAGCGAAAATCCTTTCTATTTTCCTCAAGAATTAAATTATAGTGTATCAAATGGAGAGATTTTAAATATTGCCACCGTTACAACAGAACTATCGCAGGGAAGATATGGGGATTTTCCTCTATATATATTTACCTCTGACGGTATTTGGGCTCTACAACATGGCGACGGAGATGTTATATACAAATCGTTGCTACCCGTAAGCCGAGATATTGCGCTATCTAAAAACGGAATTGTAAACACCGACAAAGCTATTGTATTTTTATCGGAGAAGGGGTTGATGATTCTTAATGGTAGTGAAGTTTCTCAACTCTCGTCTTTTGGGTTGGAACGACACGATTCGATAAACGAAATTGAGGTTGAGGGCAGAGAGTTCGGTATAAAATCGGAACAAAAGATAGTTGACACCTTTAAGCAGTATATTTCTGCATCAGATATAGAATTCAACTACAACAATAACGAATTGCTGTTCTTAAAAGAGGGAGAAAATTATCTATATTCATTTTCGCTAAACAGTGGGATGTGGAGCAGAATCAGATTCTCGGATAAAGCAATGCTGTCGTTTATAAAATTCTATCCACAACTGCTCATCTCTGATAGCGAAGGCGATGTCTATAATTTATCAAAGGAAGGAAAAGAGTCTATCATGCCTTTTGCCTTTACAACTCGTGCAATTAAAGTTTCGAACAACTACACTCTTAAACAACTTAAAGAGGTTATTTTTAAAGGGGAGTTCAACTTTATCGACGAGAACGGTATGAGCCTCGAGCTGTTTGGTTCGAATTACCCCGATAGAGGATTTCACACAATAGCAAAAGCTCATATTAAAAACTCTTTTGTTGATGGCGTCAGAATTTCTGTATATGCTCCTGCGTATAAATATTTCAGGATATCGGGTTACGGAAATGCCAAAAGCGGAATGAATATTAACAATATTCATCTCTCTTGCACCCTTAAATACAATTCAAGGATTAGGTAAAATAAAAAAATGTGTCATTGATGAAATTTTGTGATATTTTAATGAATTTAAGTAATCAATTTTATTTACTTTTGTCATATCCATTTTTAATAATCAATTAACTAAAAAATATCACAATGAAAAAACTTGGAATTTTATCTATTCTTGTTGCCATTGCAATAGGAGTAAATGCTCAAAACATATTCGATAAGGGTTCTAAAAAGATTGATCTAACCATCGGTATTGGATCTGTAAGACACTTAGGCGCAACATTTGACCAACATGTAAATATGGAATGGGGTGTTGCAAAGATTGGCGATAAATTTACCATTGGTGTAGGTTTCGCAGTAAACAACTCTTATGGTGGAGTAAATGAATCGACAATTTACGGAGAGTATGATTACACCTATTCTCAAACATATACTACAAAAATAAAGAATTCGCATAATCGTTGGGTACAATCGAGCGAAAAGAAAGATGTTAAAAGAGAGGGTTATGGTAGTGCAACAGCCAATGTGGGACGAGAAGACTTTAATACAATGCTGACTGCATCGTTCCACTATAGTCCAATTAAAAAACTTGATACTTATGCAAAAATTGGATTGGGTGTTGGTTGCAAAACTTATGTATTTAATAAAATAAGAAACGAAAATGGTTTCAAGGAGGCTAATATTAAAGACAAAAAAATATTGGATAACAGCGAAAGAAAGTCTTGGATAAGTTACAGTTACAACGACCTTGACAATGTTGAGTGGCAAGGTTATAAAGCTAAAGTTGCAGCTTCAATGGCTTTATATGTTGGTGCAACATATTACATTACTGACAACTGGGGTATTGATACCCAAATAGGTATGATTAGTAGTAATCTTGAAGGTAAATACTATCCAAATTCATTCGGCATTTTTGCAGTTGGTGCTTCTTATAAATTCTAATTACATAGAGATTAGACAACAAGAGTATATGTCAAAAACAATATGAATCCAAGAAATTGGATTGATTCATAATAAATTTATCAACTGAGGGTGACCCAAAAGGAAAACGGGTTACCCTCTCTTGTCTAAGGGTTGAATAAAAAGAGCTATTTTTAGGCTTGTGAAGACTCCAAAACCGCAGTTTACTAATCGTAAATGAGGATTTTGGAGACAAGCATAACGACAAAAGAGCCTTTTTAGTCAACCTCTTCTTTTTCTGCATATTATCCTCACATAACCATCTCTAAATATCTGATATAATTTCTCACACATTCCTATAGCTCTATATTCAAACCTTTGCTCATAAATCAAAAATCACTATCAGAAATCAGTTTGTATAATTTTACCACACTCTCTCCCTCTTTTAGTATTTCCTTTGCAGTGTAAAAACACCACAATAGTGTGGTAAAATACTAACTTAATATTTTTTGTTTTATGAAAAACTTTTATGAAAATGACGAAACTCTGCCACAAACTTCGCGCGGAGTAATCGTAAAGAGACTTATCAAACATTTCCCCGACAGAGATTTTGATAATGACGATGAGTTGTTTGAGGTGCTTGCAAATTACGATGCAGACCTTGATGAACGTTTTGAAAAGTTGCGCAACGACCAAACCAAATTGGCACGCATCTTTACATCAAACCCCAAGATGGCAGGGTTCATCTCAACTGTTATTGAAGGAGAAGATCCTTTGATTGCTTGTGTTCGCTACTTCGGTGGAGATGTATTGGAATGTGCCTACGACGAAAATCGTCTAATGCAACTTCGCAAAGAGAATGATGCCTACTTGCAACGTATGCATTCGTTTGCAAAAACCGAAAAGGAGATTGAGGAGAACTGGAAAATGAGTTCAAAATCAATTGAGCGTTTTAAGGAGTCAAAAGGAATGACCGACGAGGAGTTCGACCTCTTTATTGAAAAGGTTTGTCACTTGTGCGAACATGTCTTTATGTGCGACTTCAGTTTCGAGGTACTCGACACCCTTTTCAAAGGCATAAATTACGACACAGACATCGACATTGCCGAACAGGCCGGAGAGGTAAAGGGACGTAATCAACGTATAATCTTCAGCAAAGAGAAATCGACCGAGAGTTCTGCTCATTCCAAACACGATTCATCGGCAGATCTTACTCCTATGTTCGGACTCCGTCGCAGAAAAAGTGTTTGGGACTTATAGTTAATGAGGAATGAGAAATTCCTGATTGTGGCATAGCCACAAACTAATTGTTTTGGCTCATGCCAAAACGAAATCACATCGCAAAAAACAAAGTTTATTAACATTTAAAATTTTAGAAAGAGTTATGAAAAAGATTTTTGAGTTTATTAAAAAGAATGACGTTTGGGTTCTATTAGCATTAGTTGCAATTACATTGGTTATCGCTTACATGTCGGCAGATGCATCATGCGCTTTGGCAGCAGTAATTCCTTCGGCAAGTGTCGGCAAAATTGTTTCGGGAGAACCGCTGACTCGCTCACTTGCTGCTCGCCATAGCGACGGACTTATTAAAAGTGCCATTGATGACAGAATTACAAAGATTCGACCTATGTCTACACCTATCGACCAACTTTCTCGTTGGGCTGGAGCACGCAAAGCAGATTCTATGGTTGTTGATTACTACTCTGTTGATATTAAACCTACCAAAGCAACTTTAAGTGTGGCATATACAGAACCTTCTGCTTCGGCAGTAACCTCAGCGGCTCAAAAGGTAACCATTACCACAAGCAATAACGATATTTTTGAGGTATCTGAGACATTGCTTGTTCAAGGGGTTAAGGGTTATGAGGCAGATGGCGTTACACCTGCCAAATCGGATTTGGTTCTATACATTACAAGTAAAGAGGAGAACGGCAACCTAAATGTATATGCCATTAATGGTAAGAAAATTGGTTCGATAGAGGGTTGTGTTCCTTCAATTCCTGCATCATCTACTCTAATCCGTATGGGACGTGCAGCTACAGAGTTGGATGTTCAAACTGCTCAATTCGAAGCTCTTCCTGTTAAAGAGCAAAACAACTGCCAGATTTTTAAAATTCAAGTTGAACAATCTACATTCCAAAAAATTGCTGCGAAGAATGTTCCTTGGGACTTCAGCGATTCAGAGGAGGCAGCTATCTATGATATGCGTTTAGGTATGGAGAAAACTTTTATGTTTGGTGTTAAAAACACTCTTTACGATTCTCGCAAGAAAGAGAATGTAATGCTTACCGGTGGTATCTGGTGGCAAGCAGGTAAGGAGTATGAATTTGATCCTTCAAAAGAGCTTACTCAAAACGACCTTATCGACATGATGAAAGAAGCATTTACAGGTAACGGTGGCAACAAACGCAAAGTGCTTATTGGTGGTAGCGACTTTATTGGCAGAATCAACAAACTTGACGTCACAAAAGTTATCAGTGCAGAAGATGAGTTTGTAAAATGGGGCATCGATTTCTCTGAAATTCGCTCGAAATTTGGAAAATTCTATATTCTTTACTCTGAGGTATTCGACGATTGCGGAATGAGCGATTACGGTTTTGCTTTCGATCCTGAGTTTATTACTCGCTGGGCACACGTTCCTTTCGGACACCAAAAACTTGACCTTAAGAGTGCGGGTATTCGCAATACAGATGCTGTAGTTATGACAGAGGCAAGCTGTTTGACTCTTCGTTATCCCGCAGCCCATATGCGAATTGTTCCTAAAAAGGGTTAGTTATTTAAATAGTTGTCGGGGTAACCTGACAACTATTACATTTATTAAAATACAAAATAGGATAAGTTATGAAAAGATATAAGACTAACAGAGGTAATCTCAACTCGGTGATAAGGGTTGGAGATAACAATGTAAGAATAAAATTTGTAGCCGGAAGTGGAGGCATAGGTTATTTCGAAACGAACGATACTTCTCTTCAAAAAGCAATTGAAAAAGACTCGGGCTTTGGTGTTAAGTTTTTTGAAGACTCTCCCCTATGCGAGGCTATCCCAGAGTTTACAATTATTGATAATATCAACTCGTGGCAAGAGGCTCGTAAATTTCTGCAAAACGAACCCTATTGTGTTTCTCCACAAGATATATCATCCCCCAAAAAGATAAAGTCTGTAGCAAAAAGCTTGGGATTGCAGTTTAAAAATTTAGAATAGCAAAGATGTATGTTGTATAGTAAAGATGTTTTAATAGAGTTGGTAAAGATTAATATGGAGGAGGGATTTTCTGATACTCTATATAGCGAGGTTGAGAAATGCGGAGGAATTGGAATTGATTCATATATAGAGAGTAAACTACCAGAAGCCATTACTCAAGTATTTTTGGCAGCCCCTGATAGTTTATTGCCTCAAATCGATGCCTCCTCGCTATTAACGCCTCAAAAGCACCAAAATGGTAGCGGCGAGATTCTGCTACCCAAAGATATGTTGCGCTTCACTCTTTTAAAGATGAAAGGTTGGGACAGGGCAGTAACTGTTATTAACAATCAAAACAGTTCGGTGGCAATGCTTCAAAAAAATCCATACACAATGGCAGGAAGGAGTAAACCGGTTGTAGTGCTTGAGAATGGTCATAATGGCGATAAAGTATTGCGTTACTACTCACTACCTCCCGAAATTCGCAACCACGAGATAGAGGATGCCCTATATGTAAAGATTCCTGATTTATCTTCTCCTATAGAGATACACGAATTGCTTTTGCCCTCAATAACATATCTGACCGCATCTATTGTGTTTAATATTTTGGGAGATACCGAACGCGCTGCCTTAATGCGTTCGCACGTATCAATTGGTTAATTAATATATATTTTAATTTAGTTATGAATAGTTCTATTGATATTGATAAAAACAACCATTTTTTAGGATATTATTATGGGGTTGCCGAGGTTCTGTCATTAAACTTTACGCCACAACCCGGTATGTTCTTCGTGAATGGTGAGACTAATTCAGTGTGGATGTGGGATGCCTTAACCCGTATGTGGATTGACACTAACCGTGTGGATAGTGGCATGAAAGGTATGCTAAATAATGATAAGGGTAACTCACCAAGTGATTTTGTGCCAGCTCCTCAAAGCGGAGTTAACGAAAGCTACTTTTATGTGGCTGAGTGTGAGGATTGCGACGTGAATACTGCTGCCAAACCAAAGGATATTACTTTTACAAATTTTAAAAACGGAAACAGCTCGGTGTCTGTTACCGTGCGTAAAACTTCTATTGTTTCTCTGTTTTGGAACGGTACTTATTGGGAGACAAGTGTTGTGCCAATGAATATTGATTTGGACCGCTTATTCAAGGGGATTTTGTATGCTTATTCCTCTGGAGGCAAACTTAAATTGTATTCTGATAAGGAAAAGAGCACGGAGTTTAGATCGAATTCCATAGGTGGTAAACTTGGTAGTGTATGGAGAGTAAATGGTGAAGCAGCCGGTATTCTTATTTCGAGTTATGGAACGCTTAGTCTTATTACTCCAAAAAATATGTATCTGTTTGAATATAGCGATATCGACGGCAACAAATTAGAGTCCAGCAGTGACGATTATAAGAATGGCAATGGTTATTGGGGAAAGGTTACACAATGTGAGAATCTTAAACCAGAGGAGCGTACGAAATGGAATAAGGCTGTTACGGATTTGGCGACTGAGACACAAACCAGGGAAAATGCCATTACGGAGTTGACAACAAGGGCTTTTACTAAGACAATTTACACTAAAAACGAAGCTGATGGGTGGAAACTTTATAAAGATGAAAACTACACTGCTAACTTAGGTTATGAATCAAAGGGTAATGTATTTAAGGTTTTAGGCGAATCTGTAAATGGTATAGCTGTTTCTGTTGGTAGTAATATTCTTGTTTTGAGTGCAAAAAGAAGTTTGTTTTTCGGATGGGATAACAGTAACAATAAATACATATTCGACAAAGAATATAATTATGTCACTGCAACCGATATTTCGGCATGGAATAAGGCTGTTACGGATTTGGCGACTGAAACACAAACCAGGGTAAATGCTATTGCGGAGTTGACAGCAAAGGCTTTTGATGCGACTGTTTATATTGATACAGCGAACAATGCCAATATCCTTTACAGAGAGTATGATAGTAATACCAAAACATTTTCTTCGGAATTGGGTTTCCAAACCAATGGCAAAGTATTTAAAGTCTATAATTCTATTTTTAGTGGTATTGGTATTTCAATTGGTGGTAATATTCTTGTTTTGAGTGCAAAAAGAAGTTTGTTTTTCAAATGGAATAACAATAAATACATATTCGATAAAGAATATAATTATGTCACTGCAACCGATATTTCGGCATGGAATAAGGCTGTTACGGATTTGGCGGCTGTTAAGGGTGATATTACGGATTTAAAGAATAATCCAAGTTCTGCGTCTACGGTTGAATATGCTACTTCTGTGTCTGTTCCGAAAGGTGGTTTTGTTTTTGCGGATGGGGCGTCGTTTTTAGCTGGGAAAAACGAAGTGTGGTTAAGTTCTGCAATGAAAGAGTTGGGTCTTAAGTACAAGAGTGTGGCTGTTGGTGGACAGTCTATAAAAGATACTGCTTATCGTTTATGTATGGACAATGAAGACTATTCTGAGAGTTTGGAAAAAATGGATGTTTTCTTAATCGACCATGTTCATAATCAGGATGTGTTTACTCTTTCTCGTGAACGCTCCATTGAGGAGTATGAAGAAATTATAAGAAATCTGAATATTGACGATAACGGGAAAGTTTCAGATTATAGCATCTCTTATGCCGAAGCTTTTGATTATGTTATTAAAAAGCACATGGCTAATTGCTATAATCTTAAAGATAATGCAGATTCTAAATGGCATGGTGTAAAAAGTGGTAAGCCTGTGCAGATGCTTTTGTGTACTCATTGGCATGATGCAAGAACGACATATAATGAGTCGGTGAGAAAATTGTGTGCTAAATGGGGTATTGCTTTGTGCGAAATGGATATCAATATCGGTTTTGCTAAAACAGGTACACATCCCGTGGCTGTTTATAATGGCGAGCCTGCTCAAATTTCTTTGTTTTACGCTCAGGACGGAAGTAAAGGGTATGGTTTGGGGGCTCTTGAAGATTCTGATATTGATAAGCAAGTTACACCTCATATATATGGATTACATCAGTATTTAGGTGAAGAAAATCACAACTTCCTTACTTATAAAATGGCTTCTATTTTAATGAGGTGTTTTGTGGTTTCGAATGTGATTGAGTGGTCTTCGTCTTTTAATATGAACGACTACAAAACTCAGGGTGTCTATTATATCAATGGGGTAAGATTGAGTTCTGAACGTGATAATCTGCCTATTCTAAATGCGGCAAGCGGACACTCGATAAGTGGTGAGTTCACGGTCTTGGATGCTTCGTTAAGCGAGGAGGAGATGTGTGTTACTCAATACTTGAAACTGTCTAATAGATTAGGTAGGGAGGGTAAAGAGTATATACGCACTTACAATCGATTCAAAGATGGCAGAGAGGAGTGGAGTTTGTGGAGAGAGTTAAAGGGTACTTTGAACCTTAATCAAATCAGTGATGAGCAACTTAAATCTTATACCGAGAATGGTTGTTATGAGGGGGTTATAGTTAACTCTACTGATGTAGCCTATGTATCCAGAGAATATGAAGAGTTCAATGCAAGTAATGAAGTAAATGAGTTAAGGACAATCCCAACTGCATGTTTGTTTACAATGGAGGTACAAAACAACTATGCAGTTATAGAGAAATTCAGTGAAATGGTTGGGGATGCAGTGCCTCATACGATTGTTCAGCGAGTTAAATTTGTTGCAGTAAACAGTAATGCCGTTGAGGTTAAACGTGTTTGCACAGACGGTATATGGGGTAATTGGACGAAAATTAATCAATAGCATATGGAGACTGCAGGCGAAATAGCTACAGTTGTAACAGCAATAGGCGGTTTTGAATTGATAAAGTGGGTAGTAACATGGTTTGCTACCCGCAAATCCACTCAAAAGAAAGTAAGAGAAGAGGCGGAAGCTCTGCAAATTGGCAATGAACAGAAACGGGTGGACTGGCTTGAGAAACGAATTTGTGAGCGAGATGCAAAGATTGATTCTTTATATATTGAACTGCGTGCCGAACAACAGAACCGATTAGAGGAGATTTTTAAGCGCCACGAAGTGGAACTTAAATTCAGAGAGAGCGAGGTAAAACGTTGCGATATACGCAAATGTTCAAATCGCAGACCTCCAAGTGATTATTGAATATAAAAAAGGGTAGTTATGAAATTATTGGTAAAAAGAAAGTTTTTAGGGAAAAACTATACGATAGGAGCTTTGTACATCGATGGCAAATATTTTTGCGACACTCTCGAAGATAGAGTAATTGATGTTGACCAAAGCGGGAAATTTGATGGTGATGAAAAGAAGATTCCAGGGAAAAGCGCAATTCCTTATGGAGAGTACAAAGTTGTGATAAATCGTTCTCCCAAGTTCAAACGAGAGTTACCTCGACTGATTGATGTTCCCCACTTTGAGGGGATATTAATTCACAGAGGAAATAGTGCGTCTGACACATCGGGGTGTATTCTTGTGGGAGAGAACAGCATAAGAGGACGCCTTTCAAACTCCTCAATATACGAGGATATATTGGTAATGGAGTGTAAGGCTGCTTTAAAAAGAGGAGAAGATATAAACATAAAAATAGAGGAGTCATGAAGCAATACAGAATAGGAATATTAACAATATGCATTCTCTTTATGGTAATACCATTTTTGTTTTGCCTAATGGGATGCTCCTCGCCTTCTCGAACTGTTGTTGTGGAGCGAGATACATTATATATTGAACGAGTTGCCGAGAGGCAAACTATTGTTTGTGATACGATAGAGACTTCGAGCAGAATTGTTGAGTATCTTATTGATTCGTTAGGAGATTGGCGTCCTCAAAAAATGGTGGAGAAGACAACTTTACAACACCATACGCAAAAAAGCGGAGAGGAAGAGATTGTCTCGGAAGTGTCGTCATTAAAAACCAAAACAGAAATTGAGAAGAATTCTCCCACAATTAGCAAATGGCATATTTGGGGTATATTTTCGCTATTGATTTTTTTCGTTTTTATATTGATAAAATTCTGATATTTCAAATATTTACCAAACGAAGAGAGGGAGGTTGACCCAAAAGTATTAAAGGGTCATCCTCTTTTTGTTGGGGATTGAATAAAAAGAGCTATTTTAAGGCTTGCGAAGGCTACAAAACCGCAGTTTACTAATCGTAAATGAGGATTTTGGAGACAAGCGTAACGACAAAAGAGCCTTTTTAGTCAACCCCCTCCTCTAAGTTTATAAAGTATCTGTTTTATCTATTTATTTTGAAGTAGTAGATAATTGTTCCGTTTTGGTTGTTGTTCTCTTTTATCGACTCAAACGTTGCCTTACGTGCAGCCTCAAGAGCCCTGTTCCTCATATTTAAATTAGAAGCTATCTTATTATCACTCTTTTGTAAATTAATAGAGGCATTTATCACTCTTCCTGCGGGATTCACGGTTATGTCCACCACAAGTTTTCCCTCAATGTTTGTATTGTCATATTGTGGGCGTGGCAAACTTTCTCCTTTGGCAAGACCTCTTCCTCCGAGGTCAAAACTTCCGTATCCTGCATTACCACTCTCGGCTCCTTCTGTTGAGTTTCCATTAGGAGAACCTTTGCTATCGGAGCTGTTTTGCGAAGAAGATGCCGATAATGCTCCCGACACAAGAGAGTTTATTCTATCAGTCTCTTTACGTTCAGCCTCCTCTTTTGCCTTGCGCTCCTCCTCTATACGTTGCTCTTCTTTACGTTTCTTTTCGTCGTCCTCTGATGAGATAGATGGCTCTTCACTATCTTGAGTTATCTCCTCGGCAGAAGATGTCACTTTTGGAGGAATATATCCCGATGGTTTTTCAGTAACAATCTCGTAATTGTTTCCGTATGCCACCAATATACCTCCTCCCTCATCACTCACCGGAGAGTATAGCTTTGTAAAAAAGAGAATAAGTATTATGGCAACGTGAAAAAACAAGGTGCCAACAACGCCTAAAATCTTATCTTTTTTATCGGGGTTGTTCATTAGTTTTACAATTATTTCTTAACAGGTTGAGTTGCCAAAACCATTTTCACACCTTTTTCGGCACCAACACCAAGCACTCTAACCACTTCGCCATACTCAATACTCTTGTCGGCGTTTATTGCAACAAACACCTCGCCCTCTTCAAGGACAAGAGCCTCTAACATATCATCTAATTGTTCGGGTAAAATCTCCATAGGAGCTTTGTTCCCTTTTGAAAAGTAGTAGCGGTTATCCTTATCTATGGTAACTCTTGCCGCAGGAGTTGATGATACCTGATTTTTGCTTTGAGGCAACATTACCTTAATGGCATTTGGGAATACCGCTGTAGAGGTAACCATAAAGAATATAAGCAACAAGAATATAACGTCGGTCATTGACGCCATACTGAAGGTTGCATTTATATTATGTCTACGTTTAAAAGCCATACTCTATTTTTGTGCAGGTTCATTTATAAGATCCATAAACTCCATTGTCTTTGACTCCAAGTCTCTAACAACGCCATCAACACGAGCAACAAGGAAGTTGTATGCAAACAATGCTATAATACCAACAACCAAACCAGCCACAGTGGTAACAAGAGCCTCGTATATACCGGCTGAAAGGGTTGTAATATCAGCACTACCTCCAGCCTCTGCCATATTGAAGAATGCTCTAACCATTCCCGATACTGTTCCCAAGAAACCAATCATGGGCGCACCTGCTGCAGTTGTTGCCAACCAAGGGAAGTTTTTCTCCAATTTTGCAATCTCAATATTACCTGTGTTTTCTATTGCAACAAGCACATCGTTCATAGGGCGTCCCAAACGAGATATTCCCTTCTCTATCAAACGAGCATAAGGAGTATCTATCTTTTTGCAAAGGTTACGAGCCGAAGCAATATCTCCTTCGTAAATACAGTCTTTAATGCGAGCCATAAAGGTATTATCAGCCTTGGCAGCTTTACGAATAGCACTCCATCGCTCGAAGAATACATATATAGCCAAAATAGACAATAGTAGCAACGGAATCATAATTATTCCACCCTTCATTGTCAATGCCAAAAGATCAAACTCTTTTACACTCTCTTCGGCAACCTCAACAACGGGAGTAGTTGCCACATCAGCTAAAATTGTTGCTAAAATATTCATAGTTTAGTACTTATATTACAAATGTGATAAATCTTTATATTGTAAGACTCTTTTTTATCTTATTGGTTTAAAACAGAGTACTGTTTTTAACAAAAGGAGTCTCTATTTTGCACCTTTAAGTTGTTGTTTATATTGTTTTATGGTCTCCTCTAAGCCTAAATAGAGTGCATCGCAAATTAAAGCGTGACCAATTGATACCTCCTTAAGCCATGGTATATTCTCTGCAAAATATGCAAGATTCTCAAGACTTAAGTCGTGACCTGCGTTAAGCCCCAAACCAAGAGAACGAGCCTTTTTGGCTGCAACAATAAATGGAGCAATAGCCTGCTCTCTGTTTTTGCTGTAGTTTGCGGCATATGGTTCGGTATATAGTTCCACTCTGTCGGCATCGCATTTAGCAGCCCACTCAATCATCTCTTCATCTGCATCAACAAAAATCGAAGTTCTGATTCCTGCATTTTTAAACTTTGCAACAACCTCCGACAAAAACTCAAAGTTATCGCGAGTGTTCCAACCTGCATTAGAAGTTATGGCATCGGGGCTGTCAGGAACAAGAGTCACTTGAGCAGGACGCACTTGCAATACCTTTTCAATGAATTTGGGGCATGGATTACCCTCAATATTGAACTCTGTCTTCAGAGCAGGAGCCAAAACATCGAGGTCGGCATATCTGATATGACGCTCATCGGGACGAGGGTGAACGGTTATTCCATCAGCTCCGAACTTTTCGCAGTCGATAGCAGTTTGCAATATGTTGGGGCGATTACCTCCGCGTGCATTTCGAATAGAGGCAACCTTGTTTATATTAACACTTAATCTAATCATATATTTGTTATTGTTTTTTCTATTTTAGTCTCTATAATTTAACAGAATACGGTTCAAAATTTATCAATTTAAATAATTTCCGTAACTTTGCACAAAGTTACTACTTTTTATTCGTATATTAAAATAATGAAAATAGCCCTTTACGGAAATACATACCAACGCTCAAAAAGCGAGCATATAGTAACGCTTTTAGAGGCATTACGCAAATATGATGTTCAACTTTTCGTAGAACAAAATTACTATGATTTTCTATGCGAACAGGTCATCGACACCTTGTCTGCAACACCCTTTACCTCTATTGATGATAACATTGATGTTGTAATAAGTGTTGGTGGAGATGGAACTTTTTTACGCACAGCCGAGCAAGTGGCAGGAAAATGTATTCCGATTTTGGGAATAAATGCAGGGCGATTGGGCTTTCTCGCCGACATATCAAAGGAGCAAATAGCTTGTGCCATTGATGAACTCTTTGCAGGAAACTACAAGGTTGAGGAACGTACAATGTTGCAAGTAGAGGTTGACTCTCTTCCTGCAGATTACACCCCATATGCACTTAATGAAGTTGCCATATTAAAGCAAGACACTTCATCGATGATAAGCATAAATGCAACTTTGGGCGGAAACTTCCTAAACAACTACCAAGCCGACGGTTTGTTGGTTGCCACACCCACAGGTTCAACAGGGTATGCTTTGAGCATTGGAGGTCCTGTGTTAATACCTGAATGTTCTAATTTTGTTATAGCACCCGTAGCCCCACACATGCTAAACGTACGCCCATTGGTGGTACCTGATAACGAAACCATTACACTCTCTGTCGACAGCCGTTCAGGAAACTATCTTATCTCTCTTGATGGCAGATCGTTGGTAATATCATGCAACAACAGTGTTACGCTTCGCAAAGCACCATTTAAAACATTGGTAATAAAACGCAATAATCATATCTTCGTTTCAACTCTACGCAACAAACTTATGTGGGGAGCAGATAACCGAAATACTTAAAAAAAGAGTTTTGTAAAAATATGCCTGTAACATCATTCCAAGACAGAGAATTCGGGTTGATTAAAGTACGATACGACGCTCGTGCTTGCCGACTGATATTCAGAGTAAAAGATGGGGCTTTGATTATAACTGCACCTGTGGCAACTTCCCTATCTCTAATAGAGAAAAGCCTGAACGAAAAACGCACTGCAATATCTCAACTCTTTACAAAACACACTCCAAAAATATTACGTCCCGGAGACGCTCTGCAAACTCGTTGTTTTAAAATAGAGCTATACTCCCACCCTCTCCCCCAAATATTGTTCTCCCTAAAAAACGGAGTGCTTAATATTTTTATACCACAAAACATTGATGTAGAAAATATTGCTTTTCAAAAACTACTAAAGCAGAACATCATAAAAGTTGCAAAGAGGGTATCTGCTACATATCTCTTTACCCGACTTAAAGAATTGGCTCAGTCAAAGGGGTTGAAGTTCAACGATTTTGCTGTTTCAACAGCACGAACAAGAATGGGCGTTTGCACCACAAAAAAGAAAATAACTCTCTCTGCTTATCTAATATTCTACCCACAACATTTGGTAGACTATGTAATCCTACATGAATTGGCACACTTAACAGAGATGAATCACGGACCACGTTTTCATGCTCTCTGCAACTCATATTGCGGAGGAAAAGAGCGTGAATTGGAACAAGAATTTAAGAGATTCAAGTTGCCATTATAAAAGCATAATTACTATCAATCTTTTGGTAATAAGCAGTGGCACACTTCGGTTCCTGCTCATTATTTTTAGCACTCCGTTGTGTAAAAAAGGTTAAGACAGCAAAAATATTTTTGAAATTTTAAATATTAATTTTACCTTTAAAGCAACAATTAATTATTAACCCTAACAAGAGGAGATATAATGCAAAATCAGAGGGAAAACAATAAATTTAGTATCAGGTTTTTATTGGTAATAACATTTATTTTACCATTCAATATATGCTTTGGTAATTACTACGACATTAAAAACGAGCTACATACCAATAGATTAGCTCTTAAAGATAATGCTATATGGATAACAGCAAGCAAGGGCTTGCTAAAATATGATAAAGGATTAGGTAGGGTTACTTCAGCATCAGAAGAGTTGGGAGTAAATTCAGATATCGAATACTTGTCTATAGCTACAGCTCCCGATAACTCATTATGGTTTGCATCAGAGGAGGAAGGAATAAAAAAGTATGATGAAGTATTATCTTCATATCGAGCATTTAGTCTTATAGGAATTGATACATATCATGGATTATTATATTCTTTTGCATTTGATTCTAGTGAAAGAGTATTTGCGGGAGAAATGGATTATGTATTTTATGTAGATAAATTGAACCCTATAGATGAGTATCCCAGTTGTAAACAGATGTATCAATTAGCTACTACGAAAGATGGAGGAAATGGAGCAAACCGTCCAACAATGGATATGGCATTTGATAGTAATGGAGCTATTTGGATTGTATCAGATAATAGAGAGGCTTCTAACAATTATAAAGACGGGAAGGTTAATTTAGCTACGTTGGTAAAAAAAGATAAAGCCAGTTTAGATAATACATTAAACACCATACATACATATCCGTATGTATATTTTAAAGCAACTCCTGTGTTAGAATATGATGATATAAATGCAACCTCTATTGTGGTTGATAACAATGATAATATTTGGTTTACATCTAATTATGGAATACATTACTATAACCAATCGACCGAAGAAGCTTCCTTAATGAACAACACAACAAATTCATCAATACCAAACGAGCATTTCTATGCCAACGAAAAAGATAGCGATGGAAATATTTGGTTCTCTTCATCAACTACGTTAATGAAGTACGATGGTGAGAATTTCACGACCTATACTTGCCCCGATTATAACGAGGCTCGCTCAATTCTTTGTGATGGAGATATTGTTTGGGTTTTATTAAAGAACGATACTTTATTGAAGTTCCAGAATAACGAATTTGAGACAATAGATTTGACTCTTGCTGTAACAGGCATTAAGGAGAGTATTGCAGAGGTTAGCAATACCAAAGCATTTATCTCAAACGAAATGTTAAACATCGAAAATGCAGAAGGCATAAATTCTGTAGTAATTTATGATGCAATGGGTAAGATTATAACTTCTGCTAATGCCAATGGAGCAACTTCTACTCAAATTGCATTGTCTGCAACCATTAAAGGAGTGTTGATTGTTAAGGTAAACAATGAGGTTGTAAAGGTAGTGCGTGATTAAGCAAAATATTCGCATATAATTTTTAATTACGAGATAACTATGTTCAAACTGTAGTTCCTGAAATTAGAGTACAAGCAGGAGAATATGAACATACAGTTAATGTTCCTAATGGAATTTATGTTGTAGTATATTACTTAAACGGAAATATTAACTCTAAAAAAATTCAAATAAAATGAAACTTGTAAAGTTCCTCACATTGTATTCTCTTTTGAATATTTTATGTTCGCCAGTATTCGCTAATTTAGATGTAAATGCCCCCAATATCAATTTAAAATTTCAAGCGGATCCAGAAGATTACATAAATTACAAATTATGGACTTACGAATTCTATTCCAATCGTATATCTGACGATGGTGCTAATCTTTGGATAACTCCAAGTGTTGGTATTTTAAAATACAACAAAATTACAGGAGAGTGTTACAATGTTGCATCTGAAATATATGCTAATAATGAAGCTACATATACAGCAATTGAGACAACATCAGATGGAATAGTATGTTATTCAGAAATGCATGGGTTCGCTCAAGTATGGGACGGAGCTAAAATAGATACATATGGTTATACAAATGGTTTTGTATACTCTTTTGCAATAAGGCCAAATGGAGATGTTTGGGCTTCAATGGGAGCAAGTTATATACCTCCTGCTGATTCAGTATATCATTTCTGGGGATATCAGACATATAATGCAATCTCATCACAAATACAATCTCCTATTACCGATATGGCTTTTGATAGCAAAGGTCGATTATGGATTGCAATGTTTGGTAAATATGATTATTTAGGATATCATGAATATATTAATGAAGCAGATGTTACTAAATATGTTGGTTCAAATCCTTATTCAGGACCATACAAAAAAATTACCTCAATAGCTATTGACAAAAATGATAATATTTGGTATGCAAGCGATGAGGGCATAAACTGTTACTATCAAGAAACAGGAAAGGAGGTTTGTATGACTAAGGAGCAATATCCTGCAATGCTTGAAAACAGGTATTTCGGCAATGACATTGATGATAATGGAAATATTTGGTTTACCTCTGAGAATAACTTGCTCAAATGGGATGGCACAGAATTTACGACATACACTTGTCCTGGCTACGAAGAGGCTCGTTCTATGCTTTGCGATGGGAATATTGTTTGGGTTCTGTTAAAGAACGATACTTTATTGAAGTTCCAGAATAACGAATTTGAGACAATAGATTTGACTCCTGCTGTAACAGGCATTAAGGAGAGTATTGCAGAGGTTAGCAATACCAAAGCATTTATCTCGAACGAAATATTGAACATCGAAAATGCAGAAGGCATAAATTCTGTAGTAGTTTATGATGCAATGGGCAAGGTTATAACATCTGCTAATGCAAATGGTGCAACATCTGCTCAAATTACACTTCCTTCAAACACGAAAGGGGCATTGATTGTAAAAGTAAACAATGAGGTTGTAAAGGTAGTGCGTGATTAAGCAAAATATTTGCATATAATTTTGTAATTACGAGATAATTATATATTTTTGTAACGTAAATCATGGTGGAGGGGGCAAGCAAGCCCCCTCGCTTTTTATCCCATATTTAACTCATTAACGATATGATTAACGCAAAAGAGATTGAAAATAAAGTAGTTGAGTTACTTGGCGACGGTTCTGCATTTTTAGTTGGAGTAACCGTTTCGCCCGATAATACCATAGTTGTAACCATCGATGATGATGACCGTGTTGATATTGAGTTCTGCGAAAAATTGCACCGCGATTTGGAGGCTTGCTTCGACAGAGAGGTTGAAGATTACTCTCTTGAGGTTGGTTCTGCAGGATTGACATCTCCATTGGTATTACCCCGTCAGTACAAAAAGAACATTGGCGGAGAGGTTGAAGTTTTGACAAAAGCAGGTCAAAAATTTTATGCAGTACTCTCTTCTGCCGACGATGATTCGTTCACGGTAGAGGTTACAAAAAAGGTAAAACCCGAAGGCTCTAAACGTAAAATAGAGGTTGTTGAAGAGGAGAAATATCTGTACACAGATGTTAAATACGTTAAGAACGTAATCACATTTTAATTGAGTTAAACAGAACAAGAAAATAATAATTAAAAAAGATATAAAAATGGCAAAGAAAGAGATTGTAAACACAATGATTGAAACGTTCTCTGAGTTTAAACTTTTGAAGAACATTGACAGAACAACACTTGTAAGTGTTTTGGAAGAGTCGTTCCGTAACGTACTTGCAAAAATGTACGGTACTGACGAGAACCTTGACGTTATCGTAAACCCCGACAAAGGAGACTGCGAAATTTGGCGTAACCGCGAGGTTGTTGCTGATGGAGAGATTACAGATGCAAATCTTCAAATATCTCTTTCTGATGCTAAAAAGATAGATGAGTCTTACGAGGTTGGAGAAGAGGTTGCCGAGGAGGTATTGTTCTCTGATTTTGACCGCCGTACTATTTTGAACCTTCGCCAAACATTGGCGTCTAAAATATTGGAACTTCAAAAAGATGCAATCTACAATATCTACAAAAACAAAGTTGGAGAGATTGTTTCGGGTGAGGTTTACCAAATATGGAAAAAAGAGATATTGCTTATCGATGATGAGGGTAACGAGTTGCTTTTGCCTCGTGAGGAACAAATTCCTAACGAGTTCTTCCACAAAGGAGATACAGTTCGCGCCGTAGTTATTCGCGTTGACAACTTCAACAACACTCCAAAAATCATCGTATCTCGCACATCAGAGATGTTCTTGAAACGTTTGTTCGAATTGGAAGTTCCAGAAATTCACGACGGACTTATCACAATTCACCGCGTTGCACGCATTCCTGGATTCAGAGCTAAAATCGCAGTTGAATCATATGACGACCGTATCGATCCCGTAGGAGCATGCGTAGGAGTGAAAGGTTCTCGTATTCACGGAATCGTTCGCGAATTGTGCAACGAAAACATCGACGTAATTAACTACACTAAAAATACAATGTTGTTTATCCAACGAGCTTTGGCTCCTGCTAAAGTTTCAACATCGGCAATTCGTGTTGACGAAGAGAACATGAAAGCAGAAGTTTTGTTGCGTCCCGAAGAGATGGCATTGGCTATCGGTAAAGACGGATACAACATTCGCCTTGCAATAAAACTTACAGGATACGATATCGAGGTGTTCCGCGATACTGCAGAGGCAGGAGAAGAAGATATCTATTTGGATGAGTTTAACGACGAAATAGAGGATTGGGTAATTGAACAATTGAAAGAGATTGGTTGCAATACTGCTAAAGACGTATTGGCACGATCTAATGAGGAGTTGCTTGAAAAAACAGATCTTGAAGAAAGCTCAATTGAAGACATTAAAGCTATATTGGCAGCAGAGTTTGAGTAATCAAGAAATTTTAAGTAACCCATAAAAATTAAGTATATATATGATTAGACTAAATAAAGTAGCACGAGACCTTAACGTTGGAATTCAAACATTAATAGATTTCTTGCAAAAGAACGGATACGCCAATGAGAGTTTTTCTCCAAATACTCAAATTGACGAAAAACAATTATCTCTTTTGCAAAAAGAGTTTAATGGAGATAAGAGCGTAAAGGAGGGAGCAGATAAAATGCTCCATGGTCGTCAAAAAGAGAAACCTGCACAACGAAAAGTTGAGAAAGAGGTTGAAATCACAAGAACAGAAGATATTAAACGCCCACAATTTAAAGCAGTCGGGAAAATAGACCTTGATACTTTGAATAAGAAACCAGCTCCAAAACCTGCAGAGGTTAAGAAAGAGGAGCCAAAGGCTGAGCAACCCAAACCTGTTCAAAAACCTGTAGAGAAAAAGGCTGAACAACAAAAACCTGCACAAAAACCTGCAGAGGTTAAGAAAGAGGAACCCAAAGTACAAGAAGAGAAAATATTTGATTTGGGTAAACCTCAACAAACAACACAATTCAACATTGTGGGAAAAATTGACCTTGACTCACTTAATCAAAAAACACGTCCTCAAAAGAAAAGCAAAGAGGAGCGTCAAAGAGAGCGTGAGGAGAAAGAGCGTCAAAGAAGTGAAATGTTTAAACGCCCTTCTCAAAAAGAGGATAAAGGTGGTGATGGTGAGCGCAAAAAACGTCAACGCATTAAAAAAGATAAAATCGATATCAACAACCCCAATGTACAGGCTGTAGAGGGTGGTAAAAAACAAAAACCACAAAAGGTAAAACAACCTCGTCCTGTAAGAGTTGAGGTATCGGAAGAGGATGTACAACGCCAAGTAAAAGAGACTCTTGCTCGTTTGACATCTAAAAACTCTGCTCAAAAGAAAGGAGCAAAATGGCGTAAAGAGAAACGCGAGGCTAACTTGATGCGTGAGCAAGAGTTGGCAAATCAAGAGCGTCTTGAGAGCAAGATACTTAAAATTACAGAGTTTGTAACTGCCAACGACCTTGCAACCATGATGGGTGTTGAGGTTAACAAAGTTATCTCAACCTGTATGAGTATCGGTATGATGGTTTCAATCAACCAACGCCTTGATGCGGAAACAATAAACATTGTTGCCGAAGAGTTTGGATTTAAAACCGAGTACGTTAGTGCAGAGGTTGTATCGGCAATTGAGCAACAAGTTGACGCAGAAGAGGATTTATTGCCTCGTCCACCAATCGTAACTGTGATGGGACACGTTGACCACGGTAAAACTTCATTGCTTGACTATATCCGTAGTGCAAACGTAATTGCCGGAGAGGCAGGAGGTATTACTCAGCACATTGGTGCATACAATGTTAAGTTGGACGACGGACGAAGAATTACATTCCTTGACACTCCGGGTCACGAAGCATTTACTGCGATGCGTGCACGTGGAGCTCAAGTTACCGACATTGCTATTATTATTGTTGCAGCCGATGATAACGTCATGCCACAAACAGTTGAGGCTATCAACCACGCTGCAGCCGCAGGAGTACCCATTGTATTTGCAATAAACAAAATTGACAAGCCAACTGCCAACCCAGAAAAGATTAAAGAGTCTTTGGCTGCAATGAACTATCTTGTTGAGGATTGGGGAGGAAAATACCAATCACAAGATATCTCTGCGAAAAAAGGTCTTGGTGTAGAGGAGTTGTTGGAGAAAGTATTGTTGGAGGCTGAGATGTTGGAATTGAAAGCCAATCCTAAAGCCAAAGCACGTGGTTCAATCATTGAGTCGGCTTTGGATAAAGGACGCGGATATGTTTCGACAGTATTGGTAGAGAACGGAACTTTGAAAGTTGGAGATATTGTAGTTGCAGGACAATACTACGGACGCGTAAAAGCAATGTTCAACGAGCGTAACAGCAAAATCAAAGAGGCAGGGCCCGCAGCTCCTGCACTAATCTTAGGATTTAACGGTGCACCCCAAGCAGGAGACACTTTCAACGTATTTGACACAGAGCAAGAGGCTCGCGAGTTGGCTAACAAACGCGAACAATTGCAACGCGAACAAGGATTCCGTACAAGTACCCGTGTAACTCTTGAGGAGATTGGACGTCGTATCGCTATCGGTAACTTCCAACAATTGAACATTGTTGTTAAAGCCGACGTGGACGGTTCGGTTGAGGCATTGAGCGATTCATTGATTCGTTTGTCAACAGAACAAATACAAGTTAATGTAATCCACAAAGGTGTGGGACAAATTTCAGAGTCTGACGTAACACTTGCCGCTGCTTCAGATGCAATTATCGTCGGTTTCCAAGTACGTCCTTCAATGGCCGCTCGTAAAGATGCAGAGAAAGAGGGTGTGGATATTCGTCTATACTCAATTATCTACGATGCTATCGAAGAGGTTAAATCGGCAATGGAAGGTATGTTGTCTCCCGAAATCAAAGAGAATATTACTGCTACTGTTGAGGTTCGCGAGACATTCCACATATCTAAAGTGGGTACTGTTGCCGGAGGTATGGTTAAAGAGGGTAAAATCAAACGTGGCAACAAGGTTCGTTTGATTCGCGACGGTATTGTAATATATACAGGTGAACTTGCTTCACTTAAACGTATGAAGGACGACGTTAAAGAGGTTGCTACAGGATACGAATGTGGTTTGAGTATTCAAAACTACAACGACGTTAAAGTAGGAGATATAATTGAGTCGTTTGAGGAGATAGAGGTAAAACAAACTTTGTAATAAGTTAAAACAATAACTAACACACTGTGAGTATAAGCATATTTGATATAATTGTATTGGCTCTGTTACTATTTGCCGTTGTGCGAGGTGCCATTACAGGAATATTCAGACAGTTAGGCATTTTGGTGGGAGTAGTGATAGCACTACTCTTTACCAAGTTGCTATCGTCACTGTTTTCAGACTTAGTGTACAATTTGACTTCGGGCGGAACTCGCCTTGAGGGAACTTTATACTACACTCTGGTGTTTGTGGTGATTGTTTTACTTACTTTCATAATTTCAATATTGCTACACAAGACAACCAAGGTTTTAAAAATAGCTTGGGTTGACCGTTTGGCAGGAGCAGCTTTTGGAGGAGTGAAAATGCTATTGATAGCAGGAGTGCTTTTAAATGTATATGAAGGTATATATAAATCGATATTCGATACACCTCCCACTCCAATAGAGAGTTATTCATATGAACCTCTTTTGAAAAGTGTTTCTGTGGTAATGGATTTCATCGGCAATTATGGAATAACCTTCGGAAGTTAAAATATCCGATACAAACTATTACCTTTTTCTTACCATAAGTAACGTAACTAAAACTAAATTACCGCCTTAATGGTTACATAAAAGCGGGAATAAGTTTAGGACTATGGAGAAAGATAAAAACAGAGAAAAGAATGATATACTCGATGACGTAACAACTTCGGAATACAAACACGGATTTGTTACAGAAATCGAAACAGATATAATACCTGAAGGTCTTGATGAGGATATAATTCGCCTTATTTCACAAAAAAAAGGTGAACCCGAGTGGCTTTTGGATTTCCGTTTGCGAGCATTTGCATATTGGAAAACAATGCCTATGCCCCAATGGGCGCACTTGAATATCCCCGAAATAGATTTTCAGGCAATAAGTTATTATGCCGCACCAAAGACTAAAGATGCACCAAAGAGTCTTGATGAGGTAGACCCCGAAATTATAAAAACGTTCGATAAGCTGGGAATACCCCTTGAGGAGCGTATGCATCTTGCAGGTGTTGCTGTTGATGCTGTCATGGATAGTGTCTCGGTGAGAACAACTTATCGCGAAAAGTTGGCTGAATTGGGAGTAATATTCTGCTCGTTCAACGAGGCAGTAAAAGAGTACCCCGATTTAGTGAAGAAATATTTGGGTAGCGTGGTGGGCTATCGCGACAACTTCTATGCCGCACTAAACTCGGCAGTCTTCAGCGATGGCTCCTTTGTATATATCCCCAAAGGAGTGCGTTGTCCAATGGAGTTGTCAACATATTTCAGAATAAACGCAGGCGGAACAGGACAATTTGAGAGAACCCTTATTGTGGCAGATGACGAAAGCTATGTAAGTTACCTCGAAGGTTGTACAGCCCCAATGCGCGACGAGAATCAGTTACACGCAGCTATTGTGGAGATTGTTGTAAACGACCGTGCAGAGGTAAAATACTCAACCGTACAAAACTGGTATCCCGGCGATAAAGAGGGAAAAGGAGGAGTATATAACTTTGTAACAAAACGCGGAATCTGTCGTGAGAGTGCAAAACTCTCATGGACACAAGTCGAAACAGGCTCGGCCATCACTTGGAAATACCCAAGTTGTATTCTTGCCGGAGACAACTCAATTGGAGAGTTCTATTCGGTAGCCGTAACAAACAACTACCAACAAGCCGATACAGGAACAAAAATGATACACATGGGTAAAAATACTCGAAGCACAATTGTATCAAAGGGGATATCGGCAGGAAAAAGCCAAAACAGCTATCGCGGATTGGTTCGCGTAGCTCCAAATGCCGATGGGGCACGCAACTACACTCAATGCGACAGTTTGTTGCTATCGGCAGAGTGTGGAGCGCATACATTCCCATACGTGGATGTGAAAAACAAAAGTGCAGTTGTTGAACACGAAGCAACAACTTCAAAAATAAACGAAGAGCAAATATTCTATTGCAACCAACGCGGAATTCCTACAGAGGAGGCCGTTGCACTAATTGTAAACGGATATGCTAAAGAGGTTATGAACAAACTACCTATGGAGTTTGCAGTAGAGGCTCAAAAATTATTACAAGTATCGTTAGAAGGTTCAGTAGGATAAACCATAAAAGTATGTTACAAGTAAAAGAATTACGTGCCAATATAGGCGACAAAGAGATATTAAAAGGAGTAAACCTGACAGTAAAACCAGGAGAAGTACACGCAATAATGGGACCTAACGGTTCGGGAAAAAGTACCTTATCGAGTGTTTTGGCAGGAAATCCTGTATTTACAGTAACAGGAGGTGAGGTAACATTTTGCGGGAAAGACCTGTTGAGCCTCACTCCAGAAGATCGTTCTCACGAAGGATTGTTCTTAAGTTTCCAATACCCCGTTGAGATACCCGGAGTAAGCATGGTAAACTTTATGCGTGCAGCAGTAAACGAACAACGCAAATACAGAGGCGAAGAGCCATTGTCGGCAACCGACTTTTTGCGCATAATGCGCGAGAAACGCGAAATTGTAGAGTTGGACAACAAACTTGCAAGTCGTTCGGTAAATGAGGGATTCTCGGGCGGAGAGAAAAAACGTAACGAGATATTTCAAATGGCAATGCTTCAACCCAAGCTATCAATATTGGACGAAACCGACAGCGGTTTGGACATAGATGCTTTGAGAGTAGTTGCAGGTGGAGTAAACAAACTTAAAACCGATAAAAACGCAACAATTGTAATTACTCACTACCAACGATTGTTGGACTATATTGCCCCTGACTTTGTTCACGTTTTGTATAAAGGACGCATTGTAAAATCAGGCGGTCCTGAACTTGCTTTGGAACTTGAGGAGAAGGGATACGATTGGATTAAGAAAGAATTAGGTGAGTAGTAAAAATATGGCAGCGTCAGAACAATATAAACAACTATTGGAAGAGCATATCTCCTTAATAAACAAAGGAGCATGCGAAACAATGAACATAGCTCGAGGAGAGGCAATAAAAGCCTTTCTGAAATATGGCATACCCTCACAAAAAGAGGAGTTGTTTCGTCATATAGACATTGAAAAAATATATTCGCCCGATTACGGAATAAATCTTGCTCGAGTATCACAATCAACAACAAACGATGTTTACCGATGCAGTGTGCCGGGATTAAAGACACAAACACTTTATGTGGTGGGAGACACTCCTCAAATAGGCGAAGGACAAGAGGGGGTGGAGATAATGAATATGACACAATTTACCAATCGTTATCCTCAACTTGCCCAAAAATATTATAACCGTCTTGCTGAGACATCAACCGATGGAACCGTTGCATTAAACACAGCCTTGGCGCAAGATGCCACAGTTGTATACATCCCCGATGGAGCAACAATGAAGACCCCATTGCAAATTGTCAACATCCTAAATTCGTCAACACCCGTTATGGTAAATCGCCGATTGTTGATAGTGGCAGGAAAAAACAGCTCGGCAACAATATTGACATGCGAACATAACCTATCGGAGAGTGCAACATTGGCAACACAGGTAACTGAGATATATGCAGGAGAAAACTCTCAAATTGAGTATTACGAAATTGAAGAGACAAGCTCAACATCATATCGTGTTGCATCGCTATTTGCTCAACAAGAGGCAAATGCAAATATGATTATTGCACCAATTTCACTGCATAACGGACAGACTCGAACCAACTACAACGTAACACTATCAGGGAAAGGAGCAAACCTAAACCTTACGGGATTGGCTATATGCGACAACAAACAGGTGGCTGATGTTTATACAAACGTGCATCACTCTTCGTCGCACTGCGAGAGCAACCAGCTATTCAAAAACATAGTGTCAGACGAGGCAATAGTCTCAATGACAGGAAAAGTTTTGGTAGATGAAGGAGCAGTAAAAACAATTTCACAACAGTCTAACAAAAACATATCTATGTCGCAAACAGCGCGTATATACACCGAACCACAGTTGGAGATATATGCCGATGACGTAAAATGCGGACACGGAGCAACAGTTGGACAGTTAGACGAATCGGCACTGTTCTATCTTCGTCAACGCGGAATACCCGAAGCAGAAGCTCGTATGATGTTGATGTTGGCATTTGCCGATGATATATTGCAACGTATAAAATTAGAACCCTTGCGCGACCGTTTGCGTACTTTAATTGAGAACCGCTTGCGCAAAGAAGATATAAAATGTGCAGGATGCACTATGTGTAAATAGTATTTATTAATTAGGAATTAGAAATTAGAGATTAGAGATTAATTAGTTTCTCATTCCTCATTCCTAATTCCTCATTCCTAATTTCTCATTCCTAATTATAAAAAATGGATATAACCAAAATAAGGGAAGATTTTCCGATACTAAAGCAAGAGGTTTATAAAAAGCCTCTTATCTATTTTGATAATGCAGCCACAACACAAAAACCTCGTGTTGTGATAGATGCTATATCCAACGCATACTGCACCATAAATGCAAATGTGCATCGTGGAGTACACCACCTAAGTCAGCTTTCGACCGAAGGGCATGAGGGCGGACGAGAAAAGGTGCGACAATTCCTAAACGCAAAATCTACCAAAGAGATAATCTTTACTCGCGGAACAACCGAGAGCATAAATCTTGTGGCATCGTCATTTTCCGAGGCTTTCCTATCGGAGGGAGACGAGGTGATAGTTTCAGAAATGGAGCATCACTCAAACATTGTGCCTTGGCAATTGTTAGAGGGGAAAAAGGGTATAAAACTTAAAGTAATACCCATAACTCCGCAAGGAGAGTTGGATATGGAAACATTCCGTTCTCTAATAAGCGAACATACAAAATTGGTGTCGGTGGCGCATGTATCAAACGTATTGGGAACTGTAAACCCAATTGAGGAGATAATAAGCATAGCCCACTCAAAAAACATTCCCGTTCTTATTGACGGAGCACAAGGAGCACCCCACATAAAGATAGATGTTCAGGCATTGGACGTAGACTTCTATGTATTCTCGGGTCACAAAATATACGCTCCCACAGGAGTAGGTGTACTATATGGCAAAGAGGAGTGGTTAGAGAAGATGCCTCCATATCAAGGTGGAGGAGAGATGATTGGCAAAGTAACCTTTAAAAAGACCACATTCAACGAATTGCCCTTTAAATTTGAGGCAGGCACACCCGACTATGTAGGAGTAATGGCAATGACTGAAGCATTAAACTATGTAGAGAACTTGGGTATAGAAAACATTGCAACATACGAAATCGAATTGTTGACCTATACTACTCAAAAATTAAAAGAGATTGAGGGTGTAACAATATACGGCAATGCACCACACAAAAGCGGAGTAATTTCGTTTAATGTAGAGGGAATCCACCCATACGACATTGGCATGTTGCTCGACAAACAAGGCGTTGCAGTCCGCACAGGTCACCTATGCGCTCAACCCCTGATGGATAAATTAGGAATACCCGGAGTGGTAAGAGCCTCGTTTGCACTTTACAACACAAAAGATGAGTGCGATAAATTTATAGTTGCACTGAACCGAGCATTAGAGATACTTAAGAGAGGATAATAGATATTATCCGACACTTCGTTGATATTATTATGAGGGCAACCCAAAACTAAATGGGTTGCTCTCTCTTTTGCTTAGGATTGAATATTGAAATCTAAATATAGAATACCCCTACTTCATCTTTGCTATTTGACAGACGTAACAGCCACATCATAGATTATTACAAATTAAATGTTAGAAAGTTGTTGAAATTCTTTGTTTGGCAAAGGCTAATTTATTACTTTTGCAGAAGAAGAACTTTTGCGAAAATAAGCAACACCTCGGCATAGTTCAATCAGGTTTGGCTCTGCTCTCGGTTTGCTCTATCTTCACAGAATAGGAATTAAAAAACCAATTAAACATTCATAATATGGCAACAGAACCATTTAAGTATCAAGACCCTTTTGAAATGGGCAAGGATAACACAGAGTACTATTTGCTTACAAAAGATTATGTGAGCGTTAAAGAGTTTGGCGACCGCAAAATTGTTTGTGTTGAGCCTGAAGGATTAACTGCATTGGCAAAAGCTGCCATGCGCGATGTTTCATTCTTGTTGCGCAGAGAGCACAACGAAATGGTTGCTAAAATACTTTCTGACCCCGAAGCAAGCGAGAACGACAAATATGTTGCACTAACCATGTTGCGTAACGCAGAGGTTGCTGCAAAAGGTCAACTACCCGTATGTCAAGATACAGGTACAGCAATTGTAATGGGTAAAAAAGGAGAGAACATCTACACAGGCGGTGGAGATGCAGAGGCTCTTTCAAAAGGTATTTACCAAACTTATACAGAGGAGAACTTGCGTTACTCTCAAAATGCGCCATTGGATATGTACAAAGAGGTTAACACAGGCTGTAACCTTCCTGCACAAATCGACCTATACGCTATCGACGGAGATGAGTATAAATTCTTGTTTATGGCAAAAGGCGGTGGTTCTGCAAACAAAACATACCTTTACCAAGAGACTAAAGCTTTGCTAAACCCCGACTCTTTGGTAAAATTCCTTGTTGAGAAGATGAAAACTTTGGGCACAGCTGCTTGTCCTCCATACCACATTGCTTTTGTTATTGGTGGAACATCGGCTGAGACCAACCTTAAAACAGTTAAACTTGCATCGGCTAAATATCTTGACAACCTACCAACAACAGGTAACGAGTTAGGACGTTCGTTCCGCGATGTTGAGTTAGAGAAAGAGGTTTTACGCGCAGCTCAAGAGGCAGGAATCGGAGCTCAATTTGGAGGTAAATATTTTGCACACGATATCAGAATCATCCGTATGTCTCGTCACGGAGCAAGCTGTCCTGTAGGTTTGGGAGTTTCTTGTTCGGCTGACCGTAACATCAAAGCTAAAATCAATGCTGAAGGTCTTTGGATTGAGAAAATGGATGACCAACCAGGCAACCTTATCCCCGAAGAGTTGCGTCAAGCAGGTGAGGGCGATGCAGTAAAAATCGACCTTAACCGCCCAATGAACGAGATTCTTGAGGAGTTAAGCAAATATCCTGTTTCGACTCGTTTGTCTTTGAACGGAACTATCATTGTAGGTAGAGATATCGCTCACGCTAAACTTAAAGAGCGCATCGACAACGGTGAGGGATTACCTCAATATATTAAAGACCACCCAATCTACTACGCAGGACCTGCAAAAACTCCTAAAGGAATGCCTTCAGGTTCGTTTGGACCAACAACTGCAGGACGTATGGACTCTTACGTTGACCTATTCCAAGCAAACGGTGGTTCAATGATTATGATTGCAAAAGGTAACCGTAGCCAACAAGTTACTGATGCTTGCCACAAACATGGAGGTTTCTACCTTGGAAGTATTGGTGGACCTGCTGCAATTCTTGCTCAAAACAACATTAAGAGTGTTGAGTGTATTGAGTATCCTGAATTGGGAATGGAGGCTATCTGGAAAATTGAAGTTGAAGATTTCCCTGCATTCATCCTTGTTGATGACAAAGGAAACGATTTCTTCAAACAAATCAAACCTCTTTGCCTTGGCAACTGCAAATAATAATTAAATAGAGATTATTATACGACAAAATAGAGCATCCCGCGGGATGCTCTATTTTTGGTATCAACCATTTTGTGTAAGGAGTCGCTATCTATTCTCCATTTTTTGTTTTATCCTCTCCTTGTTTCCTCCTGTTTTTATGGCCTTGTTCCAATAATCCATTGCCTCGGAATGTCTGCCAAGAGCATACAAAACGTCGCCATAGTGTTCTAATATATCAGGATCGATGTCCATTTTTTTCTTTTTCAATATGTCCAATGACTTTAAGCAATAATCATACGCATCTTCAAACTCCCCCATACATGCACATGTTATTGATGTCCTAACATATAAGCCAACAAATGAGACATCATCTTTTGGCAATCTCTTTTCGGTCTTCTCCAAAAGTTTTTCGAAATAGTATAGCGATTGAGGATACTCCTTTAAATTGTAGTGGATACAAGCCATGTAGTCATACAACGACTCAAGCATATCCTCATCAGTAACCTCCTCCTCTTTAAGAAGCAATGCAGCTTTAAAATTCTCCAATGCTTTAACATTCTCCCCTATCTTTAAATACAAATCGCCTATTTTCATATAATATTCGGCAAGTTCAGGACTATTTTTACCCAATTCCGCTACTGCTATATCAAGAGCAGAACGAGAATATTTCAATGTATTTTCGTAATCTCCGATGCTGTAATATATAGTTGCTTTTTTGATGAGTGATTCCGCTTTTTCTATGCAATCCGTTCCAAGTTTATTCTCGATTAACGCCAATGCACGATTGTAAAGTTCCATTGCTTGAGCATTATCGTTGTTCCAATAATATATATCACCAAGCCTATTGCATGAGTTTATAATGCAATAGTGATTACCTCCCAATCGTTCGTATACATCTATTGCTTTGCAATAATAGTCGTATGCCGCTACATAATTTTTATTATTGAAACATTCTTCGGCCAATGCATAATAGACATTAACCGAAAAGCTGTAATCTCCACCTAAAACATCTGCCATCAACAAAAGGTGTGTTACCTCCACAGCCTTTGAATTAGCTTCATCCTCAAGTTTTAAATATACATCTGCCAACTTCGGATAAACTCCCATGGTCTTATAATGCACCTGAGTCAACTCCTTTTCATATATACGCAATGCTTTCAGATAGTACGTCAAAGATTCGTCATATATCTCGGTTTCAAACAGCAAGTCTCCTATCCTTTCGTTGGCGTCGGCACACTTAACATGATTTTCACCATGAAGTTCTTCTTGTTGTGCAATATACTTTTTATATGCTAAAAATGCAACCTGATAGTCCCCTCCATTCATCGCATCTTTACCAATGTTGTTAAGCAGAAGCGCCACTTCTCTATCTCCTATCGACTCTTTAGCTTTATTGTATTTTAAAATTCTTTCGTAGTAACGGTCAGACATGTTAGGCGTAAATGTATAATTCCTATAGAAGGCTGCCGCTTCGGCCTGCCACATGGGGTTGGTAACATCCAAATTGGCCTTTACTCCCAAATAGTGAGCAGCCATATCCAAATCAAATTGAGATGCATATAAAATATGAGCTTTATCATAATAATTTGCAAGTCGCATCACCGTCTTTCGTGGCATGGGTTGGTTTGAATATCTATAATCATCAGGAATCTCAATAGTTCTGAACATTGAGTCTGCTTTTTGAAATTGATATGTATGGAGATAATAAAAAAACTCTCTGTCAAAATTGTTGAGTTGATCATAATCAATTGACGAGAATCGAAGAGACAAATCTTCTACCAATTTTTTCGCCACATCTCTATAACAATTCATATAAAAATGCTTAATATCGGTATTTACTCCACTTAATTCTCTTTCAAGAGCAAAGTTTTCTATCTCGTCTTTGTCTGCCTCTACCATATTATCCAAGACAGTAGTAAAATAGTATCTGGTCTCCAGAATGTCTCTTAACTGCTCTTTTGGAGTGGAAATAATAATAAATTTAGGTGTTTCAGAACAGCTATACTCCTCGCCCAATTCGTCAAAGTTCATTATCTGATACTTATCCCCTTTTTTATTGGTATATGACACTTTTACCACTGTATATTTACCTTTTTCAGGAGAAAAGAAGAACTCTCCATTCTTATTAGTTACATACTTATGTCCGTTTTTAATCTTAACAAAAGCCCCCTTTACATATTCTCCGGGAACATAATTCCCCTCTGCATCAATTTTACCGCGTGTTTTTACCACCACTTTCTGCTCCTGAGCCAAAATTGTAACAGAAAAAAGTAACGAGAGTATAAAAATTAGGTGTTTCATATATCTGTTTTGAATAAAAAGATAATCGTAAATTCAGTTTTTGTAAAGTTACAAAATATATTAGAAGAATAGTATCACAAAAAAGTCATTTTTTTCTTCAAAAAATATCAAATTTTAATTACCTGATTTATAGAGACTAAAGAAAAATCTTTAAAAAAAGTGCATTTTTTTCGAAAAAAAGTTGTCGAAAAATTTGGTGGATATAAAAAAACGCACTACCTTTGCATCGCATTTGAGAAACAAACCACCTCAATAATCGGGCGTTTAGCTCAGCTGGTTTAGAGCATCTGCCTTACAAGCAGAGGGTCGGCGGTTCGAATCCGTCAACGCCCACAACAGAAAACACTTGTCATTCGGCAAGTGTTTTTTTGTTTTACACCAAAAACATTCCACAAATACCCTCACAAAAGAGCAAGTACGCAAAAAAAGTATTATCTTCGCAAAATAATTCAGAAACTATTTAATTTACAGATATGGAACTATCACCACTTACAGCGGTATCGCCTATTGACGGACGCTACACCTCAAAAACATCGATGTTGGCAGACTACTTCTCGGAGTATGCACTTATCCGTTATCGTGTCTATGTTGAGATAGAGTATTTCATTGCTTTGGCAGATATGGGACTTCCCCAAATGGCAGGCATAACTTCAGACATCTATCCCGCATTGAGAAGCATCTACAAATGTTTTACAGAGGAAGATGCAAAACACGTTAAAGAGATTGAGAGCGTAACAAATCACGACGTTAAAGCAGTTGAGTATTTCATTAAAGAGAAGTTCGATGCCATTGGCGGATTGGAGGCTTACAAAGAGTTTATCCACTTTGGTTTAACTTCACAAGATATTAACAATACATCAATTCCCGTTTCAATCAAAGAGGCATTGACAAACGTATACTACCCTGCAATTGAGGAGTTGATTGAGAAATGTCGCACATTCGCTGAGGAGTGGAAAGATATTCCTATGCTTGCAAAAACTCACGGACAACCTGCATCTCCAACTCGCTTAGGCAAAGAGATGATGGTATTCGTATATCGTTTGGAGAAACAATTAAACATTCTTAAAACTACACCCATCAGCGGTAAATTTGGTGGCGCAACAGGAAACTTCAACGCTCACCATGTAGCATATCCTCAATACAATTGGAGAGAGTTTGCAAACAACTTCCTTGCAAACAACTTAGGCATTGAGCGCGAGGAGTGGACAACTCAAATTTCGAACTACGACAACCTTGCAGCTCTTTTTGACGGCATGCGTCGCATCAACACAATTTTGATGGACTTGGATAAGGACTTCTGGCAATATATCTCAATGGAGTACTTTAAACAAAAAATCAAAGCCGGAGAGGTTGGTTCATCTGCCATGCCTCACAAAGTAAACCCAATTGACTTTGAGAATTCAGAGGGTAACTTAGGTATTGCAAATGCAATTCTTGACCACCTTGCAATGAAATTACCTATCTCACGCCTACAACGCGACTTAACAGACTCAACTGTTCTTCGTAACGTTGGTGTACCTATGGGACACATGATGATTGCCATTGCATCTACAATGAAGGGATTAGGCAAACTTCTTCTTAACGAGGAGGCTATTGCAGCAGACCTTAACAATATGTGGAATGTTTGTGCAGAGGCTATTCAAACAATTCTTCGTCGTGAGGGTTATCCAAAACCATACGAAGCATTGAAAGCACTTACCCGCAAAAACTCAGTTGTTGACGCAAACTCAATCAGCGAGTTTATTGACACTCTAAACGTTAGTGACGAGATTAAAGCTGAGTTGCGTCAAATCACTCCAATGAACTATACAGGTATGTAGTTTTCGTGGCTTTGCCACAATTAGGAATGAGGAATTAGAAATTAGGAATTTTGCGAATATCTGAACACTATTCAAACTTATTTGATTATTGTTGTATATAAGCGAAAATCAAGCAGGAAATCAGCCTGCTACGTCCTCGGGATAATATAGAAAAAGTGCGACGACATCGTCGCACTTTTCTTATTTTAATATTTTGTTTTGCTGACAAAGATGTATTTCTACTACTTTTAAACTTATACTCTCTATTCCCAAAAGTATTCGAAAACAGATTCAATTACACTAATGCACTCTGCCTCTGTTCCTACATTTTGGGTGTGCGTTTCTATTTCAGTACAGGTTTTTAAATAGCCATCATCGTAATACGTGTAAGCAAACGCAATATTCCTTAGGTCCTTTGCTATGTTTGTATAATCACCTTCTTCATATATATCTATGCCCTCTTTTTGAATCTTTTGAGGTAAATTTTGTTGCTCCATTCCAAGCATCCAGGGCATTGCACAAAACTCATAAGATTCTCCATAATACAATGTCATATTGGGGAAAAAACCATTGCATCTTTCTTGAGTGGAAGACGAATATTCATATTCTGCAGTCTCCGTACGAATTACGGAAGAAGACTCTGATACAGATTCATAAGTATAATTGGCTCTTATAAGTTTTCCCTCTCCCCATGTAAATATATTCCTAAAGTTATCATCATAATCAGTAAACAAGCGGTTATTATTATCATATTTGAATTTTGGTGCATTTGTTGACCACAAGCCTTCTACAACTTTGTTATCTGAAATTTTATAATATTCTTCGTACTCAACTCCATTTTCAGAGAAGTAAAGAACATTTTTATCCCATTTTAAATAAAATCTCTCTGTCCCTTCAAAAAGACCATCCCCATAATCTGCCACATCAACAGAAGTAAGTATTCCATCTTTATCGTAATTGAAATAACATCTTTCTTCTACGTCGCCTCCTTCTTTCATATTCATCTGAACCAACTTTTTGTAGCCTTTGTCTGGCATTGGGGATTGAGAGCCTAAATCATCGTCTTCTCCATTATTAGTACACGAAATAATTGACAAAGAGATAATTGCCAAAAATAAAATTCTTAAAAATTTAAATGTTTTCATGATATAAAACTTAATTTATCTATCGATCCTCAAATAGACATAGTTATACTGAATAAAAAACGCAGGACCTGTATTGCTGCTCGTCCCACATTTCGAGGCTCTGGTATGCCCATTACTGCCAGAACGAGCAACGCAGACCCCACGCCTATTGTATTCATCCAATACAATTATTACTTGTGATATGGATATACAGACACAGGCATCTATCATTGCTTTGCCTTTGACAGTAATTGAAATTTACCAGATTCCGAAATGTCAAGAACAAAGCGTCAATAAACGCTTTTTTAAATAACAAAGTAAAAATATCCCTTAATCTTGTATCTCAGATTAAAAGATATTGTCGCAAATATATAATTTTTTACGCATATTGCACAATATTTAAATTCATTTAATAGATATAGGGTGTAATTAAAAAAAAGATTGAGTTTTACACCCAATCTTTTCTCTTCTATGTAATATATTTAGTTCCTCTTTGCAGCTTAGAAACAGAGACTCTCTATTCCCAAAAATATTCGTATACTGTGACCCACTCTTTATCCTCTTTATACTCCCCCGATTTTTCATCTCTATTAAAGTATCTTCTTGTACAACTCTTTAAATATCCATCATCATAAAAAGTGTAGTCATAAACATATCTGCTAGCAGATATTAATTTATGAATTATAGATACAGATACTATTTCCTTTTCTATCATTTGCGGCAAATCTTGCTGTTCGATTCCAAGCACACAAGGAATGGCACTAAACACAAAATCATCTCCATCGAATACATAAACCTTATCACCTCCATCCCAATAATGTATTGCCATATTTGGAAAGAATCCTTTGCATCTCTGCAGAGCATGTGAAGAATATGTATATCTTTCTGTTATTGAGTATGAACTCTCACCATAATTGTAATTTTCTTTAGTATTCACAAGTTTTCCCGCATCCCATGTAAAAACCTTTTTCCCAATAGATTCCGGATATAAACTTAGCAAAATTGACAAACAGCCATTAGCATCGTACCCATACTCAGTAAAATGCAAATCTTTCACAACCTTGCCATTTGAAATTGTATAAGCCTCATCATATACCGTACCATCAGCAGAATAAAGGATTGCATTGTCAGTCCACTTTAAATGAGAATCCCATTTATAGACCTCTCCACAATCATATTCAGTTATATTTACCAATGAAAGAAGACCATTCTTATCATATTTATAATAAATTATAGTCCCCCTATTTTCACCGGCATCAACATCTATCTTTACCAATTTTTTAGGTCTTTCATCGGGTATTGACGATGATGTTTGCGAGCCTAACAAAGCATTATCTTCATCATCGTTATTACACGAAATAATTGACAAAGAAAAAATTGCCAAAAATAAAATTCTTAAATAATTAAACGCTTTCATAATCGTATATTTTTTGTTGTAATAAAATGCGATGGCTATTTCTAACCAATTTTACTCATAAACTTTTCGATATTAATTACATAGCGAACGTGAGTTCCCTCGCCAATTGTTCCGTTTCTGTCGGTTGCAACAACCGAGAATGTTAGCTTGCGTCCCTCTTGCGCGGTCAGGGTTGCAGTTGCACTAACCTCCTCTCCCATTGCGGTTGGGCGAAGATGCTTGATATTTATCTCACTTCCAACGGTTGATTCTCCCGCTTGTAGGAGTTGCTCCGAGGCTTTCATCGCAGCATTTTCCATTAAAGCAACCATCATTGGGGTTGCAAATACCGGAAGATTTCCGCTACCTACAGCTTGTGCAGTATCGCACTCTCTCACGATTCTTTGAGAGGTGTATTCTATTTTGTTTTCCATACTTGATTGTGATTTATTTTTTTTAGAATAGAGATAAAGGCGTTGTCGTTTTTGGCTCCTCCTCTTCAAAAGCAATATCAACAACACTCTCCTCTGCCAACATCTCCTCCTCACTTACCTCAACGTAAGTTTGTTGTGGCTCTGATACAGTCTTTTTTGTCTCTTTTTGCAACGCTCGTTCACGCTCCTCGGTCTCAAGAAAATCGATGTAATTACGTATTGCCAAAAGCTCTGCACGCACCTCCTTCAAACGATTCATGACCTCCATTATGGAGTTCTCTTTAGCAGAGTTTTCTTTTAGGCGTTTTTTTGCTCCATCGAGAGTCAGTCCCTTCTCTTTTACAAGGTGATAAATAAGTTTTACAATCTGCAAATCGGCATTGCTGTAAAGGCGGATTCCTCGCGATGCACGACGAGGTTTTATCTCTTTGAATTCTCGCTCCCAAAAACGGAGTGTAGATTCGTTTGTGCCTACAATTTCTGCCACCTCACTTATTGAGTAAAACTGCTTTTTAGGGTATTCTGAACGCTCGCCTTCCATATTTTCGGGATAATTTTATAAAAAACCGCTATTTTTTAGTACCTGCGGTCAACTTATTGGTTTATAATTAACGCAAAATTAATATTTTGAATTATTTTTGCAAATTGTTTAGGGCATTTTTGTATGATACAAGTATCATAGACCTCAAACTTTGATTTTTTTTGAATAAAATAATTTAAAACATATATGCTTACATCTAAAGAAATTCGCGAATCGTTTAAAGAGTTTTTCAAATCGAAAGCTCACGAAATTGTACCTTCTGCACCTATGGTTATCAAAGGCGACCCTACGCTAATGTTCACCAATGCAGGTATGAACCAATTTAAAGATATTATTCTTGGTAATGCACCAATTAAATACCCAAGAGTGGCAGACTCTCAAAAGTGTTTGCGTGTAAGTGGTAAACACAACGACCTTGAGGAGGTTGGTTTGGATACTTACCACCACACAATGTTTGAGATGTTGGGTAACTGGTCGTTTGGCGACTACTTCAAAAAAGAGGCTATCGACTGGGCTTGGGAATATTTGACAGAGGTTTTGAAAATCGATAAAAACCGCCTTTACGCTACAGTATTTGAGGGATATGCTCCCGAAGGTTTGGAGCGTGACGATGAGGCTGCTTCGTATTGGGAAAAACACCTTCCTGCTTCGCACATCATCAACGGTAACCGTAAAGACAACTTCTGGGAGATGGGCGATACAGGTCCTTGCGGTCCTTGCTCGGAAATTCACATCGACCTTCGTACCGATGCTGAACGTGCAGAGAAAGATGGTCGCGAACTTGTAAACGAGAGCCACCCTCAAGTTATTGAGATTTGGAACCTTGTATTTATGCAATACAACCGCAAAGCAGATGGCTCATTAGAGGGACTTCCTGCAAAGGTTATTGACACAGGTATGGGATTTGAGCGTTTGTGTATGGCTATTCAAGGCAAAACTTCGAACTACGACACTGACGTTTTCCAACCAATCATCCTTGCATTAGGACAACTTTGCGGTAAAAAATATGGCGAAGATACTCAAGCAGACATTGCAATGCGCGTTATTGCCGACCACGTTCGTACAATCTCTTTTGCTATCACCGACGGTCAATTACCTTCAAATGCAAAAGCAGGTTACGTAATACGTCGCATCTTGCGTCGTGCCGTTCGTTACGGATACACATTCTTGGGCCGTCAATCGGCATTTATATACTCTCTAATTCCTACGCTTGCCGACCTTATGGGCGAGGCTTATCCCGAATTGATTGCTCAAAAAGAGCTTATCATGAAGGTTGTTAAAGAGGAGGAAGAGGCTTTCTTGAGAACTCTTGCAACAGGTATCAAACTTTTGGATAAAGTTATGGCAGAGACTAAAGAGGCAGGAAAAGATAAAATTGGCGGGAAAGAGGCATTTACTCTTTACGACACTTACGGATTCCCTCTTGACTTGACAGAACTTATCCTTAAAGAAAACAACTTGGGTGTTGACATTGAGGAGTTCAACAAAAACATGCAAGCTCAAAAAGAGCGCGCTCGTAACGCTGCCGCTACTGAAACAGGCGACTGGGTTATTGTTAAAGAGGGCGACCAAGAGTTTGTTGGATACGACTTTACAGAATGCGATGTCGAGATTTTGCGCTACCGCAAAATGAAACAAAAAGATAAAGTATTCTATCAATTGATATTAGACAAAACTCCTTTCTACGCTGAAATGGGAGGTCAAGTGGGAGACACAGGTACTCTTACTGCCGACAACGGAGAGGTTGTTAAAATCATCAACACAGTTTCGGAAAACAACTTGGGTATGCAAATTACCGAGAAACTTCCCGAAGACCTTACTTGCGGATATGTAGCAAAAATTGACACAGAGAAACGTTTGGCTACAGCTTGTAACCACACTGCGACACACCTTCTTCACGAGGCATTGCGCGAGGTGTTGGGTTCACACGTAGAGCAAAAAGGATCGTATGTAAATCCTCAAACATTGCGTTTCGACTTCTCTCACTTCCAAAAAGTAACACAAGAGGAGTTGCGTAAAGTTGAGATGCTTGCTAACAAGAAAGTACGCGAGTGTATTGCTCTTGACGAGCACAGAAACATGCCTATAGCTGATGCTAAAGCAATGGGAGCCATGGCATTGTTCGGCGAGAAATATGGCGATGCAGTTCGTGTTATCCGCTACGGTTCTTCAGTTGAGCTTTGTGGTGGTACTCACGTTGCGAACACAGGTATGATTGGTCAAATCAGAATCATATCTGAAAGTTCTGTCGCTGCAGGTATCCGTCGTATTGAGGCTATCACAGCAGAGATTTGCGAGAAATCGCTATACGACCTTGAAGATTTGATGGCAGCCATGAGAGAGATGCTTAACAACGCTCCCGACATCAAAACTTCTATCAAAAAAATGATGGAAGACAACGCTGCTCTTCGTCAACAAGCTCAAGAGTTTGCCAAAGAGCGTGCAAAACGTCTAAAAGAACATATCATCAAAAACATCGACGAGCGTTCGGGAATTAAAGTGGCTTCGATAGTTAATGTTGTTGCTCCCGAAACAATCAAAGATATTGCATTCCAACTTCGTGGAGAGTTTACAGAGAACTTTGCATTTGTAGCAGGTACAATCTCAGGCGAAGACAAACCTTTGCTTACAGTTATGCTAAGCGACGACTTGGTTCAAAATGGATTTAACGCATCGGCTCTTGTTCGCGAGGGTGCTAAACTTATCCAAGGTGGTGGTGGAGGCCAACCTCACTTCGCTCAAGCAGGAGGTAAAAACAAAGAGGGCATCGCTAACGCAGTTGAGATGATTATTGAGAAAATTAGTTGTTAGTACTAATTAGGAATGAGGAATTAAATTTCTAATTCCTAATTGTGGCGAAGCCACGAACTAATTCCTAATTAGCACAAAGTGCCGAATTAATTCCTAATTGTTGCGAAGCAACGAACTAATTTCTAATTAAAAAAAGAAGATTTGTTTAACTTTTTATTACGAGAATATAAATGAGAAAATGGCGTATTGAAGACTCAATGGAGTTGTACAACATCAACGGTTGGGGTCTTAAATATTTCACTATTAATGACAAAGGACACGTTTCGGTAACTCCAAAAGAGGGTGGTGCAAGCGTGGATTTAAAAGAGCTTATGGACGAACTTCAAGTACGCGACGTTACTGCTCCCGTATTGGTTCGCTTTCCGGATATTCTCGATAACCGTATCGAAAAAATATCGAACTGCTTTAGAAGAGCAGCTGATGAGTATGGTTATACTGCTCAAAACTTTGTGATTTATCCAATCAAGGTAAATCAAATGCGTCAAGTGGTTGAAGAGATTGTAAGCCACGGTAAAAAGTTTAACATAGGTTTGGAGGCAGGTTCTAAACCCGAACTTCATGCTGTGTTGGCAACAAATGCAGGTAAAGACTCTTTGATTATCTGCAACGGATACAAAGACGAAAACTACATTGAGTTGGCTCTGCTTGCACAAAAGATGGGCCGTAAAATCTTCCTTGTTGTTGAGAAGATGAACGAGCTTGTACTTATTGCCGACATTGCTAAACGTTTGAATATTCGTCCAAATATCGGTATCCGCATTAAACTTGCAAGTAGCGGTAGCGGTAAATGGGAAGAGTCGGGAGGTGACGTAAGTAAGTTCGGATTGAACTCGAGCGAACTTTTGGATGCTCTCGATTTCATTGACAAAAAACAGTTACGCGACTGCGTACGATTGATACACTTCCACATCGGAAGCCAGGTTACAAAAATTCGTCGTATCAAAAACGCACTTAAAGAGGCATCGCAATTCTACGTGCAAATGCGTAAATTGGGATTCAATGTTGAGTTTGTTGATATTGGCGGAGGTTTGGGTGTCGACTATGACGGTACTCGTTCATCGGCAAGCGAAAGCAGTATGAACTACTCAATTCAAGAGTATGTAAACGACTCTATTTGGGCATTGGTTGATGCTTCGAACAAAAACAACATCCCCCACCCCAACATCATTACCGAATCGGGACGTTCACTAACAGCACACCACTCGGTACTTGTATTTGAGGTATTGGAGACTGCATGCCTACCTAAATGGGAGCGCGACGATGAGCTACCTGAAGATGCTCACGAATTGGTAAAAGAGCTTTATCACCTTCGTAACAAAGTATCGGGCTCTCAACTTATTGAGACTTGGCACGATGCTCTACAAATACGCGAGGAGGCTCTCGACCTTTTCAGCATGGGACTTTTAGACTTGCCAAACCGTGCAACAATGGAGCGTCTGTTCTGGAGCATTGCAAGAGATGTATATGCTGAATCATCAGCACTAAAACACATCCCCGATGAGTTGAAGAAAATTTCGAAAATGTTGCCCGATAAATATTTCTGCAACTTCTCATTGTTCCAATCATTGCCCGACCTTTGGGCTATTGACCAAGTATTCCCAATCATGCCGATTGCACGTTTGGATGAGAAGCCCGATTGCAACGCAACTCTACAAGACATTACTTGCGACTCTGACGGTAAGATTACAAACTTTATCTCATACCAAAGTTTGAGCAACAGTTTGCCTGTTCACTCAATCAAAAACAAAAAAGAGTCATATTATATAGGAGTATTCCTTGTAGGTGCTTACCAAGAGATTTTGGGAGACCTTCACAACTTGTTTGGCGACACTAACGCTGTTCACGTAAGCGTTTATGACGACCACTATGAGATTGACCAAATTATAGACGGCGAGACAGTTGCAGAGGTGTTGGATTACGTTCAATACAATCCCAAAAAGATGGTTCGCTCGTTGGAAACTTGGGTTACATCGTCAATGAAAGCAGGAATCATCACCCCCGAAGAGGGACGTGAGTTCTTGTCGAACTACCGTTCGGGACTATATGGTTACACATATCTCGAAAGAGATTAATATATAAATAAGAGTAGTATGCGATATTTCCTCGAAATTGCTTATGACGGAACAGCCTACCACGGTTGGCAGGTACAACCAAATGCCATAAGCGTACAACAAGTTATTGAGGAGATATTGCATAAACTTCTCGGAATGCCAACCCCCGTTGTTGGTGCAGGAAGAACCGATGCAGGAGTACACGCTCGAAAAATGTTTCTGCATTTCGACACAGAGCGAGAGCTGAATAACGACGACTTTGTACGTCGCCTTAACTCAATTCTACCGCAAGATATTTCGGTATATGCAGTTCACAGAGTAAAGGATGATGCTCACGCCCGATTCGATGCCACCTACCGCACCTACAACTACTATATAACAAACGTAAAGAGCCCCTTTACTCGACACTATTTCCACAGATATTTTGGTACGCTCGACTTTGAGGCTATGAACAAAGCAGCGGAGATGTTGAAAACATTTACCGATTTTACAAGTTTCAGCAAACTGCATACCGACACACTTACCAATAACTGCAAAGTTATGGAGGCTCGCTGGGAAGAGTGCGAGGGTGGACACCGATTTGTTATTACTGCCGACCGTTTTTTACGCAATATGGTGCGTTCGGTTGTAGGCACACTGATTGAGGTTGGCAGAGGCAAACTCACAATTGAGGAGTTTTGCAAAATAATTGAGGCTAAAGACCGATGCAAAGCTGGAACATCAATGCCCGGCAATGCCCTATTCTTAGTTGAAGTGGGATACCCGGAATCAGTTTTTAGTTGAGAAACTTTCGTTTCTCGAACCTACTATTGCTCAACAATACACAAACAAGTTTGCTATTGTATTCGCTTAATCGTAGCTTTGTTAGTTGAGTAGGTATGGAATATATTACATGTGTAAATTTTAGTAGAAAGAAAAGTGAAGAAAGTTACAATACAAGGTGTTACAGGATGCTTCCACGAAGCAGCGGCACGAAACTATTTTGCAGGAGAGGAGATTGAGACAGTACCATGTCAAACATTTAAGGAGTTATTCAATACAATGGCTCGCGAAAGCGACTATTATGGCATTATCGCTATAGAGAACACCATTGCAGGCTCTCTGCTTCAAAACTACGAGCTATTGCGTGCAAGCGAGTTGCAAATCATAGGAGAGTATAAACTTCGGATATCGCACGTATTGGCAGCACTTAAAGGACAAAATATTGAAGATTTAAAAGAGGTAAACTCACACCCCATTGCTCTTGCTCAATGCGATAACTTCTTGAATGCACATCCCTACCTTAAAGTTGTTGAGAAGGATGATACCGCAGGTTCGGCAAAAGAGATTGCAGAAAACAACCTAATAGGTCACGCAGCCATTTGTGCAGATATTGCAGCGGAGTATTACAATCTTAACATACTCGAAAGAGGTATCGAAACCAACAAACGCAACTTTACACGTTTTCTTATATTGGCTAATGCAAACAAAACCGAAAACACAGCAGCCATTCCGGGAATAAACAAAGCTTCGCTTGTATTCAGCCTGCCCCACGCACATGGTAGTTTGTCAAAGATATTGACAATATTCTCGTTCTACGACATCAACCTGACCAAGATTGAGTCAATGCCAATAATCGGATGCGAGTGGGAATATCGTTTCTATGTTGATGTAACTTTCGACAACTACGTTCGCTATCGTCAATCACTGACAGCCATAACTCCCCTGACAAAATCGTTCAGAATTTTGGGAGAATATAAAGAGTTTTAGCTGTCAGTTGTTAGTTGTTAGTTAACGAGCATTCGCTCGTTGAACCTGCTCACGCTCGGCATAGTTTATGCAAGCATAACTCTGCTCTCGCTTATTCGCAGCTTTGTTAGTTGTTAGATTAAGATTATATAATATCAAAGAAAGTACAGGGCTTAACCTTGAACTTTTTTATTTGTTCAATCTGTTCTTTTTTCGGACACAGCGTGCTGTGTCCCTACTTGCACAGTTGCAATATCGCATTGTATTATCCTAGAAAAAATTTTGACTCAACAGTAGGGACACACGATCGTGTGTACGAAATACTTCATTGTCTGATAAGACTTTTGACAAACATTGTTTGACATTTAATAGCCGTAGGTTTTTAAACCTACGGAAAAAGGGATAGTCCTTTTATGCGTCTGAAAGACGCGGAACCTATATATCTACACCCCCGTCTTTGCAGAGAGCTGTGTTTTTTTTACAATATGTGATTCATTATTTCCTCAAAGCTTTTTGCAACAACATCTTCTTTAGGTATTTCCGAAAAAGCAATTGCCGGCAACTCTTTCAAATAAGTATCTTTCAGATTAGACCACAAATTAGAGAAGTCTGATAGCAATGGAGATTGTTCTATTTTCATTGTATTCCAACCTTCAGGTTTATCAAATGTTTCCCTGTCATGAGCTAACAAGGTAATGAAATCCGTCTTGAATTGTTCCGATTGTAGATACTCTGCACACTCTGAGTCTTGCAACAAATAATGCAAGTCATAGAAGTGTCGTATCTTGGCTGCCACATCGTATATATAATTATTCGACAATGAAAAACGGATAAGAGACACCAACTTTTCTGTCAATGTCTGTCTTTTATCCAATACATTCAATGTGAAGGACTGTAGTCCATATTCTTCTATCAATGCATCATTACCTGTCCGACGGAAAAACTGTACTATAAAGCAATCTATATTTTTTGAGACATATGGATAAGGATTGGCAAATGAATTTATCTCCACCAATAACTGCCCGATATTGACTGCCTCTTTAATCGCTTTGCCAAGAACATTCGGATACGAATACATCGCTTTATAGTAACGAGAGCCTTTGCTTGTAACTCCAGGCACTACCACCTCCTCCAATCCCGATGTCATTTCCTTGGCTATCTTTTTAATCAACATTTTCAATTGGTTACCCGTTAAAGTATCTGCATCAGATATGGCTATATCAATGTCTTCCGAAAAGCGATTCCCTATTTTATGAGCCTTGGATAATGATGTTCCACCCTTAAATATAGCCTTCTCTGCATTAGTATTCTGCACCATAAGTTTAAGAGAGCGAGTTATCCAATAATCTTTCTCAATATAGACAGGGCGTATATCCAAATATTCAGATGCAGCAAGAACGGCATCGGTGAAGAGTTTCTTATTTTCGTGAAGGTTCATATATTTTCCAATTTAGTTTAGTTGGCAAAACAGATTCTGATATAGGTAATTTGTATTCAGTCACCCCGTTTAAAGTTTTGCGTATAGACTCTAAAAGACTATCATTGCAACCTACATCCTCCAATATTGCACCACATAATGCACGAACATAATTTGTATATTTTGTAACGCATTTAACAAGCATTTCCCTTTGCTCGTCATTTAGACCTCTAACAATCTCTTTAAGTCTGAAACAAGCATCATTAGGAGTGGTCGCCGGGATTTCACGAATAAATCTTATGGCATCCAATATTCGTAAGATTTCAATATTCTTTTTAGTTATCTGATTCTGTTGTAAGATAAAAGATATTGTATATTTCTCACGTTTGACTGAACGGCGACTTTTGTTTGTGCCGATTTGAATATAAGAAGATATCTGTGTGGTAAGCCCTAATGCATTATATGCAGAATACCCCGTTATATAGCCTATGAGTTTACCATCACGTTCAATATAGTCTTTAGCAATCTGATAAGCGGAAGGTTTTAACTCTCCAAATTGAGTCTTACGAGGTTTATAGAACCTTCCTTTTGCCAATTTAGAG